>CAMDOL010000078.1 GCA_945903615.1 Rickettsia typhi
GATAACTTTTGTGCAGTAACCAGATTTTATCTTATAGAAGTCTTTAAAGGAGTTTCCATTAAAACAAACATTTTTATCTGTTTGAAAGTGCATCAAAGATTTGTCAAATTTATTAGGCGACTCATCCTTAAATCTTTTTATTATTGCCCGCTCACAAATAGATCTAGATTTTTCCTCAGAGACTGGTTCTAGAATTTTTGTAGATTTACTGCCAATAATATCTTCTTTTGTAAAAAAGACATTAAATGCCGTTTTATCAATAGGAGGAATTCCGCCTCCTTTTATTTGGTCACAAGTAATAAAATATTGTCCTTTTTTTTGTACAATATTACCATTTTTACTTCTCTCTGATACAGTAGATCCATAGTCCACGCTCACACATTTTGGATTTTCCTGCATAATTTTCTTTCTAGCTTTTTTTAAAAGCTCTCTATCACTTTTGCTTACATCGTCAGGAATATAAAAATAATCTTCAGCACTTTTGGCTTGATAAGACATCACAACAAATACAATCGACAGCAAAATAAAAAACTTTTTCATATTTTATAAATTTAATTATTTTCTAACATAATCTTCTCTTGGCGTCCAAACGACAAAGTTATTACCCTCATCGTCATAAAGTCTTATTTTATGTTTTGAAAAACCAGAATCTAGCATCGAAGCTTTGTATTCTTTATCAGTAATGGAGCATTGGTTATTCATCATTAAACTTGCCAATTGTTCATAATAGCCACTTGATCCGTTTTTGGCATCAGCAATGTTTACCGCAATAGATATCATCTCATCCAATAACTCTTTGCTTTTGCATATAAAAGCACCTTTTTTAAGGGTATCAGCTTTTGCAAAACTAGACATTAAAAATAAAGCAAACAATAAGAGGGTGGCGAAAATATTTCTCATAACTGCGTCTTTTAAATTAAAGATAGAAGCGAATTTTAATAAACCCTCTTTTTTGGTGGAAATGCCTGAACCTCATTAGTTAAAGGCTTCAACACCACATCGCGATAGTCAATTTTAGTTTCGCCATTTTCCTTCAGCCAGATGATTGTGTGTTTCATCCAATTTTCATCATCACGATTAGGGTAGTCTTCTCTGGCGTGTGCCCCTCTGCTTTCTTGCCTGTTTAGTGCGGAATTAATCGTGACAATTGCTTGAGCCCGCAAATTGTCAAGCTCTAATGCCTCAATTAAATCGCTATTCCAAATTAGACCGCGATCAGTGATGCCAATTTCTTCAAAGGATTGGTAGAGCTCAAGCATTTTGGTTTTGCCTTCCGCTAAAACAGTTTCAGTTCTAAAAACTGCGGCGTGTTTTTGCATTGTCTTTTGCATTTCAAGCCTGATTTTGGCAGTTGTGGAATCACCTTTGGAGTTGAGTATTTTATCCATTCTGGCGATTGCTTCTTCACCAATATTGCTTGCAAAATCTTGATGGGGAGTGTTTGGCTCCAGCAATTTTGAGGCTTGAATTGCCGCCGCCCTACCAAAAACAACCAAATCAAGAAGTGAGTTTGAGCCCAAACGATTTGCGCCGTGAACAGAAACACAGGCCGCCTCGCCAATTGCCATAAGCCCTGGCACAATTTCCATCTTGCCATTTTTAATGTTTAAAACCTCAGCTTTGTAGTTGGTTGGAATGCCGCCCATATTATAGTGAACTGTAGGAATCACAGGAATTGGCTGTTTGGTAACATCAACTCCCGCAAAAATTTTGGCACTTTCAGAAATTCCGGGTAATTTTTCATGAAGAGTTTTTGGATCAAGGTGGTCAAGATGCAAGTAAATGTGATCTTTATGCTCGCCAACTCCACGCCCTTCAACAATTTCCATTGTCATTGCGCGCGAGACAACATCTCGTGAAGCCAGATCTTTGGCTGATGGAGCATATCTTTCCATAAATCTTTCGCCCTCAGAATTTACCAAATATCCGCCCTCACCTCTTGCGCCTTCAGTAATCAAGCAACCAGCACCATAAATGCCAGTTGGGTGAAATTGAACAAATTCCATATCTTGCAAAGGCAAACCAGCACGGAGAACCATAGCATTGCCATCTCCCGTGCAAGTGTGTGCTGATGTTGCAGAAAAATAAGCACGACCGTATCCACCAGTTGCCAAAACAACAATATGAGCTTTAAAACGGTGAATAGTTCCGTCAGTCATTGATAACGCCATTACTCCACGACAAACTCCATCAACCATAATTAAATCGAGAGCGAAATACTCAATAAAAAATTGAGCTTTGTGTTTGAGTGATTGTTGATAGAGTGTGTGGAGAATTGCGTGTCCAGTTCGATCAGCCGCGGCACATGTGCGTTGAGCTGCACCACCTTCGCCATATTCTTTAGTCATTCCACCAAATGGGCGTTGATAAATTTTGCCCTCTTTGGTTCTAGAAAATGGCACGCCATAATGTTCTAATTCGATAATTGCATCTGGGGCTTCTTTGCACATATATTCAATAGCATCTTGATCGCCAAGCCAGTCCGAACCTTTGACAGTATCATACATATGCCACCTCCAATCGTCTTCGCCCATATTTCCGAGTGCCGCAGAAATTCCACCTTGAGCAGCAACGGTGTGAGATCTGGTTGGAAAGACCTTAGAAATGCAAGCAGTATTCAAACCTTTTTGCGCCATACCAAAAGTTGCACGAAGCCCTGCTCCACCAGCACCAACAACTAGAACATCGAATTCGTGATCGGTAATTTTATAATTGGTAATTTTATTTTCAGTCATTTTTAGATTTTTAATTTTTTAAAAGATTTGAAATAATAACACTTAGCCGCCTTCCTTTCTGCGCTCTCAAACAACTCTTGCACGAGATTCTTGGCTTAGTGGCAATGCTTGTAAAAGCTAAAAAGGTATTAGATGTTTTTTTACGCTTTTACCCTACCAAGTGCAACCTTAAAATTGCCACAACCACCGCAGTGCCAGTAAGGATTGAAAAAAAGTGGATTAGAGTGATATAAAAATGTTTTTTGGTTTTACTAGGAACATAATCCTCAATAATTTCCTTCATTCCCAAACTACCGTGATACAAAGAAAAAGTTATAAACAAAATTCCCATAAAAGCATTGAGGGGATAAGCAAAGAAAATTGGCATCATATTGATTGGGTCAGCAATAATGTGCATCACGGACAAAACTAGCCAAATGATCAATGGAATTAATGCAACGGCAGAAATTCTTTGCATTAACCAAGAGTGGGAACCGTTTTTGGTGGAGGCGGCAATCTTCATATTGTTGATGAATTTAATTTAAACAAAAAAGAAAATATAGTAAGCACTAGCGATTGTAAGCATAGCGGAGGCAATCAAAACTAATATACCGTTGCGATTAGCGGTTTTTTTCTCAAATCCTTTACCGATATCCCAGAATAAGTGTCTGATGCCGTTGCACATATGATAATATAGTGAAAATGACCACATTAAAACTGCAGCATAAACCAAATATTTCCAAGAACAATCACAGGTTTTTTCTTCAATTTCACCATCAACTAGAATTTCAACTTGGTAGGCATAATGAACAATTGCCCAACAAATTAGAACTACCCCAATATATAAAAATATTCCGGTGGCACGGTGAAGAATTGAGGTGAAGGAGCTGATTTGCGGTTTATAAATTTGAATATGTGGCGAAAGCGGTTTTGCTTGGGAGTGATTTTTTGAGTTCATTTTGTCGATAAATATGTGTTGTGATATGTCAAAAACAAGCCTAAAAGATAAAGTAAATCTCTGGTTATTACAACAAGTTTTTAAGAGCGAGAATTAAAAGCTTTGTCTAATAATTGTTTGGTAAAGGTATCTCTTTTTTGGGCAGATTCACAGCCAGTTAAAACTGAAGTAATCCTTTTTTTATCATGTTTGGCAGAGGCAATTAGATTGAATCCTGAAGCATTGGTGAAGCCAGTTTTTATTCCATCTACACCTTTATATTTTAATAAAATATTATTGTGCGTAGGATATTTTTCATTCTTATAAGTGAATTCTTTGAGAGAAAAATAATGATAATATTCTGGAAAATTTTGTCTGATTGCCAAAGCTAATTTTGCCAAATCATCATTGGTTGTAAATTGTCCTTGATTATGAAGACCACTAGCGTTGCGAAAATTAGTATTTGACATTCCCAACTCTTTGGCTTTTAAGTTCATATCACGAGCAAATTGCCATTCATTGTCAGAAATTTCTTCAGCCAGCATAACTGTTAATTCGTTAAATGATTTTACAATTGAACCTTTGATTGCTTGTTCAACTGAAATTTTATCGCCAATTTCTAAATTAAGAGTGTTGCTTTTGTTGACTTTTGATGTAGATGAGGAGCGGCTAGAGGCATATAGATCATCTTTAAGGTCAATTCTTTTTTCTCTAAGCGCTTCAAAGACAAGATAGATGGTCATCAGCTTAGTTAGTGAGGCAGGATAGATTATTTTATCAGCTTGTTTTTCAAAAAATATATTACCGCTTTCTGGATCAAGCACTAGAGCAGAATAATTTTTGCTACATTCTTGAGCAAGTGGGGATAAGGTGGTGATGATTAAAAGAAAAAAAGATTTGATGAGGATTTGTAGAATATTTTTAGTCACAATTACGGACTTCCAAGATTAATGGGTTTTATAAAACACACTCAACTGGTTTGATTGGTTGAGTGTGTTTTTTAGATTAATTATTTTCTGATAAGAATTTTGCATAAGCAGGTTCGTCCATAGATTCGTTAAGATCAGATGGATTAGAAATTTTGATTTTAACTAACCAACCATTTCCGTAGGTATCGTTATTAACATTTTCTGGAGCAGAAACTAATGATTCATTAATAGCAACAACCTCTCCAGCAACTGGGGTATAAACATCGCTGGCAGATTTTGAAGATTCAACCACAACGGCGGCATCGCCTTTATTATATTTATTTCCAACTTTTGGCAGCTCAACATAAACCAATTCACCGAGTGCGTCTGCGGCGTGTTTAGTGATTCCAATTGTAGCGATATCGCCTTCAACTTTGATCCATTCGTGGTCTTTGGTATATTTCATAGTCATAAATTTAGTTTGGTTAAAGTTAGTAATTATTTTTTAATAGATTTGGTTTTGGCGGCAACAAAAACTGGTGAGCAGATTACGGCCGGAATTTCACGATCCCGAATAACAACAGTGACCAACTCTTCAGCTTTGGAACAGTTAAAATCAACATATCCTTGTCCGATTGAAACTTTTAAATTTGGTGAAAAACCACCGCTGGTTAAAGTACCAATTTTTTTACCATCTTTTCTAATTTCGCTTCCTTCTCTAGCAATTCCACGATCAAGTAATTTTACTCCAACTCTTTTTCTTTTAATACCGTTAGCTTTCTCATCTAAGATTCTTTTAGCACCAATGAAATTTGTATGTTCTTTGCTAATAACCCAAGAAAGCGCAGCCTCAACTGGAGAAATTTCTTCGTCCAAATCGTGACCATATAATGGATAGCCCATTTCTAATCGCAGTGAATCTCTAGCGCCAAGACCAATTGGTTTGACAGAATTGTTTTCACAAAGTTTAAGCCAAAAAGCTGCGGCTTTTCCATTTTCAATACTAACTTCAAAGCCATCTTCGCCAGTATAGCCAGTTCTGCTTATATAAACTGCTTCACCAGTTTTTAATTTGAATTCACCCATATTCATATAAGGTAAATCAGATAAATTTTTATCAGCAACTAAAGCCTGTAAAGCTGCTTCTGCTTTAGCACCTTGAACGGCGATTAAAGAGCGGTCAGAAAGTTCAGTGAATTTGATATCAACAGGAAGATTTTGTTTGATCCAAGCGATGTCTTTTTCTTTGCAGCCAGCGTTGATAACTACAAAAAATTTATTTTCTGCTAATCTTGTGACGATTAAATCATCAATGATTCCACCATTTTCATTGGTCAGAACGGTATATTTAGCTAGAAAATTTGGAATGCTAACAAAAGAAGTTGGGGTTATGTGAGATAAAAATTCTGCAACATCTTGCTTGTTATCTTTACCTTCCAAAATAACTTGCCCCATATGAGAAACATCGAACAAACCAACATTGCTGTCTCTAACCCATTCGTGCTCTTTAAGCATTCCTTCTGAATATTGCACTGGCATATCATAGCCAGCAAACTCAACCATTTTAGCACCTTGGATGCGGTGAGTTTGATTTAAAGCTGTTACTTTCATTTTAAAATTTTATTTAGTTGGAGAAGTTGGATTTTGAGCTGGCTCCATAGAAGGAGCTGGTTCTTGACTTTTTTGTTGTTCAAGAATTTTGTCGATCTCAAGAGTGTTTGATTTATTAATCTTGGAGGAAATTAGAGCTAAAACCAAGCAATTAAGCATAAAAAATGCAACTAAAATCATCGTTGCTTTGGTTAGAAAATTAGCTGAAGATTTTGAAGACATAACTGAGTTTAGACCACCAGAACCACCACCGATACCGCTTAGAGAATCTCCATCGGATTTTTGAACCAGCACTAAAAATATTATTACTACAGCGATTACGACCTGCATTATTAGTAAAAATAATTGTAAATTTTCCATTGATTTTGAGGTGAAAGATTATTTAGGAAACAATACTAAAGTTCATCTTAAATTCATCTTTAAGTTTTGTCTTTTTGGTAAAAATTTTCTTGAAGAATTTAGAGG
>CAMDOL010000079.1 GCA_945903615.1 Rickettsia typhi
TTACTGCCCAGTTAACTTTTTCTGCTTTTAATTACCGTCGGTTTTAACCGACGGATAGAAGAGCTAACTAAACAAGGGCTTTAGCCCAATACTTCTGATGTCGGGCTAAAGCCCAGTTTTTTTTAACCTCTTAACCGTCGGTTAAAACCAACGGTAATTCAAAGACGACAAATTATATCGAAAAAATTTCTGATACCTGTTGAACCATTTGTTAACAAGGGTTTTAAGAGTTTTAGTGTTGGGCTAACCAGACAGTATTGGCACAAGCTCTATGAAATTTATAAATAAATTTTATGTTCAAAAAAAATAATGACAAAATTTTAAAACCAAATTCCACTATCGGAATTTTTGGTGGCGGACAGTTGGGAAGAATGGCTTGCAGCAATGCTCACAAGCTTGGTTATCGCACTATAATTTTTTCTGATGTTGAAAATTCTCCCGCTAGTTTTGTTACGAACAAAACCATTGTTGCTGATTATTTAGATCAAAAATCTCTGCAACAATTTGCCGATCAAATTGATATTGCTACTTTTGAATTTGAAAATATTCCAGTGGCGGCGGTTGAGTTTGTGGAGGCTCAAAAGCCGGTTTATCCTAGTGCTGACATTTTAAAAATTACTCAAAATCGTTTGCACGAAAAAGATTTCTTAAATCAAATTGGCGTTAAAACGACAGATTATTTAGCGATTAATTCGTTTGTAGATTTACAAAGCGGTGTGCAAAAATTTTCTCATCAAGGAGTTCTAAAGACAATCACAATGGGTTATGACGGTAAGGGACAACTCGTTTTAAATCTACAAAGTGATTTGACAAAAATCTGGGAGAACTTCTGTGGTGCAAAATTAATTTTGGAAAAATTTGTTAGTTTCACTAGCGAAATTTCTGTGATTGTGGCGCGTAATATCCAAGGAGAGATTGCTTGCTATCATCCGCTCACCAACATTCACAAAAATGGAATTTTAGATTGCAGTTTTTATCCAGCAAAAATTAATCACAAAACTTCGCAAAGTGCAGTTGAGATTGCTAGCAAAATTGTGCATAAATTAGATCTTATTGGACTTTTGGCGGTAGAATTTTTTGTGCTGCAAGACGGAAGTTTGTTAGTCAATGAATTGGCCCCGCGTCCACATAATTCTGGGCATTTTTCAATGGATGCTAGCAACACTAGCCAATTTGAACAATTAATTCGAGCCATATCTGGTATGCCTTTAGGCAATGTTGATTTTCACTCTAAGGGTTATATGCAAAATTTAATTGGTGATGATGTTTTACAAACCGATACATATCTAGAAAATAAAAAAGCCAAGCTACATTTATACGGCAAAGATAAAATTGCTGCGGGCAGAAAAATGGGGCATATCAATTTTTTGAACTAAATAATGGATCGCAATTCACTTCTTTTACAATTTATAAAACAAAATAATCTGCAAAATTATCAACTTGAAAAAGTTGCTGGCGATGCCTCGTTTCGCCACTATTTTCGAGTGGTTGGCGATAATAAATCTTTTATAATTATGGATGCGCCACCACAGTATGAAGATGTTCGCCCCTTTTGTAAAATTGCCGAATTTTTAGTAACAAATAATTTCTCGGCACCACAAATTTTTGCTAAAGATTTTGAAAATGGTTTTTTGCTTCTAGAAGATTTTGGTGATGACAGCTATCGCAAAGTTTTAGAAAAAAATCATTCCATTGAAGAGAAAATTTATAGTGACGCAGTTGAATTGCTGGTTGATTTGCGTGGCATAACCCCACCACAAAATTTACCAATTTATGATCATAAATTATTGCTCAGAGAAGTGATGTTATTTGTGGATTGGTATTTGCCCAATGTTGTAAAGAAGCCTTTATCAGCAGAGCAAAAACAAGAATTTGAAAACATTTGGCTCAATTTATTTTCTCGTTTAAGCCCTCCAAATATGTTGGTTCTAAGAGATTATCACGCGGATAATTTGATGCTTTTAAAAAATAAAGTTGGAGTTAAAAATCTTGCCACTGCCAATGTGGGATTGCTTGATTTTCAAGATGCGGTAATTGGCGTTGGTGCTTATGATTTGGTCTCGCTTTTGGAAGACGCCAGAAGGGATGTGGATGTGAATTTGCAAGAAAAAATGTTGCAACATTATTTTAAAAAATCAAACTTCGATAGAGACCAATTTTTCCTCGATTATCAAATTTTGTCATTGCAAAGAAATATAAAAATTATTGGCATTTTCTCGCGTTTGGCATTTCGAGACAATAAAAAAAATTATTTGAATTTTCTGCCGCGAGTTTTTGGTTATGTTAATTCGAGGTTAGAAAGTCAAGCTTTTCAAGCAATCAAACCTTTTATAATAAACTATGCGTAACAGTTTTTATTCATCAATTGCAAAACAATTAAAACAAGATCAAGAAGAATTGGCAGAGGCGGAAGAAATTACCAAAACCGTTTTTCCGGTTCTTGATGGGTTAAAAAAAACACAAATTGTTGATCCGGTTATTTTAAAAACCAAACTTGCTAAACTTGATCCCCAATATCGCGATGCAGTTTATGGTTTGTGCCGCATCGCAATTGATGGCGGCCCTGAAGGTTCTTTTATAGTTTTGGATCCAGAGAAAGCTTTATCCTTGCTTGACGAAATTGAAGTAGAAGAAGAGCTAAATAATAAGCAAAAAAAGAACAGTAAATTTATTTTCGGAATTACTAAAAAAGTGGCAGCGGCAATTAAAGGTTTGGTTCTGGCAAAATTATCTGCCTTGTGCCACTTGGTGAATGATGTGGTTATTAAAAAAGTTCTTAGCGTCCCATCTGATAAGTTGAAAGCCACGACAATAGAAGTGAGCCCTCTGCACAAAAAAGCGAATTATCGTCCAAGATAATTTTTTATTTTATTATAATTCAGCCCAATAAATAAGGCGGTTATGGTGGTTAAATATCCCATCAACTGTGCCGCAGAAGGTTTGGAAATATAGCCTAATAAAGCGTGCAGAACTTTTCCAAAAATTCCCTCTTCAGAAATTAAAAATGAACTATCCCAAAGTGGATATGCTATTGGTGAAATTAAATTGGCATTAGATAAAAAGCCAATTGCACTTGCCACCATTCCGGCGGCTAAGAAAATCAAAAGCCAGCTGGTGATAGTAAAAAAATGACGACCCAAAACTTTGATCATTCCATAATAAAGCGCAAAGCCAACAAGAACTCCCAAAGCAAGACCAATTGCCGCACCGAGCATTAAATCAAAAACACTATCACCAGAAACAAAAGAGCCGTAGCTGAATAAGACAATTTCTGCACCTTCGCGAAGCACAGCAAAAGCTACTACAGGCATTAATGCAAAAAGTGATTTATCGCCTTCTAATACTGATCTGCCTAATTTTTTTAAGTTCGCGGAAATTTGTTTGCCATATTTGCTCATCCAAATTACTGTCCAAGCAATCATTGCTGATGATGCCAGTAGAATGGTAGCGTTGAAAATTTCTTGCCCAGTTCCATCTAGTGAAGAAGAGATATTATCGGTGAAAAAAGCGAGCAAAACCGCACCCAAAACCCCAAGCCCAATGCCAGCAAAAATCCATTTATTGCGACCTCTTATTCCTTCTGTTGCGGCAACTAAAATGCTAATTACTAAAGAGATTTCAAGAATTTCTCTGAAAACGATAATGGCAATTTTTAACATATATTTTAGTATGATTGATAATGATAACCATTATCATTTTAGTGGTGGATGATTGAGAATCAAGGAAATAATAACCCTAGACACTGTTAGCTAATTAATTTTGCCTTAGATTTTGCCTTAGATTTTGCCCTAGACTTTGCCCTAGATTTTGGCATATTTTTAGTGATTTTTTCTTAAATTTTTTTGGAATATCAGGAATATTTTAAAAAAATTCAAGAAAAAAAGAGCAAAAATAGGGCGAAATATAAGATAAAATTACGGGTTGTTTTATTAATGGGTTGATAATATAAAATAAAACTTGGCAAAACTCGGTGTGATCACCCTCCCGCCTTAAGGGAGGGTCAAACGACAAGGTCGTTTGGGGAGGGGTTAAAAATCTATCAGTTAGAAAATAAATTTATTTTTTTATTTTATATTTCTAACCCCTCCCCAAACCAGCAAGATGTTTTGACCCTCCCTTAAAGCGGGAGGGCCTCAAGGGGGTGATAACACCGAGTTTTACTGAGTTTTGCCGAGTTTTTTTTATATTATCAACCCATTAGTCAAACAATCCGTAAAATTAATTAGCTAACAGTGTCTAATTCATCACCCAATCTGGATCAGTTGCACCTTCGTTTTCAGAGGTTGGAAGCTCTCTTTCAAAACCAGTCATAACATCAATAATATTAAGTTTTGGAATACTGCCTTTACCGTAAGTGCCATTTTTGCGACTATAAATTATATAACGACCAGATGGTGACCATTTGGCGCCTTCAACCAAATATCCGCTGGTTAAAGTTTTTTCATTTCTGCCATCAACATCAATAACGCCAATACTAAATTGATTGGCTTGCAATTTAGTAAAAGCAATAAATTTACCATCTGGCGACCACATTGGTTTGGAATAGCTAGCACTATTGGTGCTGATTTTTTTCACATTGCTGCCGTCAGCATTCATAATATAAAGCTGCTCACTACCGCTGCGATCAGAGCTGAAGACCAAATTTTTACCGTCTGGAGAATAAGATGGGGTGGTGTCGATTGCCTTGGTGTTGGTTAATCGAACAGTTTGGTTGGTGAATAAATTCATTTGATAGATATTGCTGTTGCCGTTTTCAATCACTGAAAAAGCGATCAAATTAGCATCGGCTGGGCTTACGGTTGGAGCAAAAGTTGTGCCTCTAAAACTTCCAACTTTACGCATCAAGGCATTTTTGGTATCAAGGCTGTAGATTTGTGGTTTTTCACTAAAGAATCTGACGAATAAAACCTCATCTTTTTGGCGAGAAAAAATTGGTGTCAAAACTAAATCACGACCATTGGTTAAGTAGCGGCGATTCTCGCCATCAAAATCCATAGTCACAATTCTTTTGACTCTTTTAGTAGCGCTGCCACTTTCAGCAATGTAAGCAATTTTACTATCAAAATGTCCCATTTTTTCACCAGTGGCGGCTTTAAAAATTTCATCCGAAATTAAGCTCGACATTTTTTTATAATTACCCTTATTGGAAGAATAAAATTTTCCAAATAATTGTCTTTCATCCACAACATCCCAGAGACGAACCTTAATTTCCAAATCTCCAGACGGTTGCGCAAGTGGTGACGAGTGCAGAGCAGATGAGGCTTGATTAAAATTGCCATCAATAACTAAAAGCATTCCAACCCCAGCGCTGCTATAGCGAACAAAATCGGGAACTTTTTCAATTGACAAATCAACTGCGGCAACCCCATCTTTTTGATCAATATCAAATAAATCAGTGCTTTTTAAATTTCGCCTTACTCGCGATAAAATTTCTTCCACATCAGCATTAATCATACCAGCCTGAGGATTATTTTTTTCAGTAGTGTTGATAAGAATTCTGGTTTTGGGAATATCTTTGTTATCAATTCGAAAATTAATTGCAGCGTTGGCGCTAGTGGAGAAGCTCAATAAAAATATAACAACTAAAAGTGATTTTTTATATTTCATTTTTCAAGTTATAGAGTTTCAATAATAACATTGTGGTTGGTGTAGACGCATAAATCTCCAGCAATTTTCATCGATTTTTTTAAGATATCTTCCACACTCAAATCTGGAATATCAATCAAAGCCCGCGCTGCCGACAAAGCAAAATTGCCCCCTGAGCCAATACCAATAATTCCATCTTCTGGTTCCAAAACATCGCCGCTGCCAGTTAAAATTAAGGAAGTATTTTTATCGACCACAATCATCATCGCTTCTAATTTGCGCAAATATTTATCAGTGCGCCAATCTTTAGCAAGCTCAACACAAGCACGAGTTAATTGTCCGGGATATTGCTCTAATTTAGTTTCTAATCTCTCAAATAAAGTGAAGGCATCAGCAGTTGCACCAGCAAATCCGCCAATGATTGAGCCATCGCCTAATCTACGAACTTTTTTAGCGGTTGATTTTAAAACTGTCGATCCCAACGAAACTTGACCATCGCCAGCAATTGCAACTTTGCCATTTTTGCGCACTGATAAAATTGTGGTGCCATAAATTTTATTTGTCTGATGTTCCATTGTGAAATTGTGTTTGATATTTAGGGGTTGGGTCAATAGCTTATTAATCTATATAAACTTCTTATAAACTCAAATTATTTGTCGATGAGAATTTTTGCACCAAAATTTCCTAAATTTGATAGCGGTTGCACGAGCGGTTGCACGAGCGGTTGCACGAATGATAATGAGTGCAGAGCAAATAAAGTTGGTTACAAGAATAATAATGAGTGCAGAGCAAATAAAGGCGGTTGCACGAATTATAATGAGTGCAGAGCAAATAAAGGTGGTTGCAAGAATGATAATGAGTGCAGAGCAAATAAAAATAAAGGTGGTTGCACGAGCGGTTGCACGGAGTGCAGAGCAAATAAAGGTGGTTTTAAGAAAGATATTCTGATTATTTTTCTTTTAGGTTTT
>CAMDOL010000080.1 GCA_945903615.1 Rickettsia typhi
AAAAAATAATGTGTATTACATTGTAATCATTATTAATCTTTTTAATTCATAATTATGACAACATTATCCGTTAGAATTTCAGACGATCTAAATCGGGCTCTTGAGGAATTCTGTGTCACAAAAGAAAGGAGTAAATCTTGGGTTATCAAAAAAATCCTCCAAGAAAAATTAGAAGATTGGGCTGATTATAAGGCAGGCGCCAAAGCATTGAGGGAATTTGAAATTGGTGATAAAAAAACCTATTCAATTGGGGAAACAATGGCAAAATGCAAGATTAGTGACGATGACATAAATCCTAAAAATTTTAATTTCTATGATTGCGATTAGTGATGTGGAAAATTAATTTTGATAAAAAAGCTCAAAGATCATTAGATGGGTTAGATAAAATCACAAAAAGCAAGATCATATCATATCTCAATTATCGGGTTGCTGGCAATCCCAAATCTTTTGGCAAGGCTCTAATTGGCAATTTAAAAGGGTTATGGCGATACAGAGTTGGGGATTATAGAATAATTTGCCACATTCAAGAAGAGCAAATCCTTATTCTGGTTTTGGATATAGGGCACAGAAGGGAAGTTTATTCAAAATAGCGATAGAGTGACAAGGGCAAAGGTTCATAATTGGTTGAAGGAGAATAAATTGTGAATTGAGAACATCCATAATCTTGTATCACTTTGGGAGTTAGATAAAAAATACTTGATTGCTATAACGCCTCTCGTTATATTTAAAAAATGATAGTAAATTTCAAGTGCAAAGAAACGGAGAAAATATGGAATGGTATTTCTTCTAAGAAGATGCCGTTTGATATTCAAAACACTGCTAGGCGGAAGCTTAGAATGCTAAATAATTCCTCTGTTCTTAATGATTTAAGAGTGCCTCCTAATAATCGGCTCGAGGCATTATCTGGTAATAGAAAAGGTCAATATTCAATCAGAGTAAATGATCAATATCGGATTTGTTTTAAATTTGAGAACGGCAGAGCATCTGAAGTTGAAATGATTGATTACCATTAAAATAGATAAAGTCATTATGAATAAATTAAAAAATATCCATCCAGGCGAAGTTCTAGACAAAGAATTTCTACAACCAATGGCAATTAGTCAAAATCAAATTGCCCGCGATATTAGTGTGCCACCTAGAAGAATTAATGAGATTGTTCATGGCAATCGTTCTGTTACCGCCGATACTTCTATCAGATTGGCTAAATATTTTAACTTAAGTGAAGATTTCTTTTTGGGTCTGCAAAAAGATTATGATTTGGAAGAGTCAAAAAAGAAGATTGGCAATCAAATATTTAGCATCAAGCCCCGCACACACCTAGAGTTCGCATAAATTTTTTTATATCATATATGAAAAAATGTTATGTCTCAAGGGCAATTGTGCATAATTGGTTGAGGGAGAATAAATTGTAAAAAAGATTGACAAAATTACAATTTTCACTACAATGTCACTACATTATTTTTAATTTTTTACAAAGATACAAAATGACCAATTCAACTATGTATCAATTTCGTATTGATGAGCAGGAAAAGATAGCAACCTTTGAAATCCTGCGTGAGATGGGCATCAAGCCTGCTCAAGCAGTTCGCTTGTTTTTCCGTCAAATCCGCAAAACGCACTCAATACCATTTCCTATTGAGCATACACCAAATGAACAAACGGCAAAAATCCTTTTAAAAAACGATAAAGAAAAGGACTATAAGCGTTTTGATACGGTAGGTGCTTTATTGGCAGACCTTCATAAATAATGCGTTATATAGAAAGTTCGGGAGCATTTAGAAAACAATTTAAATTGATGATGAGACGCGGAAAAAGCAAATCAGAAATAGAGCGTCTTATCACCCTCCTTGCTAATGATGAGGCACTTCCTCCAAAATATCGCGATCATGCATTAACTGGTGATTTTTTGGGTTTCAGAGATTGTCATATTCAGCCCGATTGGCTTTTAATCTACAAAAAAATAGATAGTGCGGATGGGAGGGGAGTTTTGCAATTAGAAGCAACCGGGACACATTCCGATTTGTTTTAGACATTTTGGCAAAGGTGGGTGATATAGCAAAGATTGTCGGTGCTTCAAGGGCAATTGTGCATAGTTGGTTGAGGGAGAATAAAATATGAATTATTTAGACAACGCAGCAATAGCTTTTTCCCAAGGCCATTTGAAGTGCAATAATTTATCACATTTATCTGAGGCATTAACAGATATAGCCGCTATAATCTTGCTAAAGAAAGCTTGATATTCTTCTGGAGTTAGTTGTTCCTTATACTCGCTTCTGTAGCCAATAAATGATTGTAATAATGTTGTTTTATGAGCGTATTCCTCAGCTAATTTATGGTAGATTTTACTTTTACTAGAACATACAAATGAAGCAGTTAGAAGGATAATTGATATTGATATCGGTAAAAAGTGACCCACATCTTTGGACATCAATACAATTGCCATAACAACAGCAGATAACAAAAGGCAACCAATCGATCCCCGGCTATATTTCCTTGATGCATTGTCATTGTGTTGCGTCCTTTCTCCATATGCTTGAAATAAACTTCCGGCAACAACAGAGTCCCTAAAAGCGTTTAAATCCTTTTTAATACCTTCTATTTCTGTCATTGAAGCTGACAAGGTTTCTTTTTGATCAGCAATTGTGGTGTTGAGTTTGGATGCTTCTTGTTGTGTGCTTTGTATGTCTTGCTTACATTTCTCAAATGACATTGTTTGATTATCACCAATCCAAAAAAAATTAAATTCTGTAATCAATTCATTAACCCTGGTAGCCTCACCTAAAACTTGTTCAATTCTCTTTTTTATTCCTGGTTCATCGGAATCATCAAAAATTTTTTTGTAATAATTGTCTATTTCACTAGGAATGCCTTTTATATCACTCATCTTCTTAGTAAGATCATCAACCTCTGTAGTAAGTTTAGTAATCCTTGCCTCAAGCTCTACAACCTTTTGATTATTTCTTGTCATATAATAATTTATTTTTTATTAAGATTTTCTGATAGCAACCTCACCCCCCGCAATATTCAAAAACTCAATTCCTGCCTCTCCAATTCATTCGTCTTGATTATTTTTATTCGTTAACTTCTTACAAACTTATTTCCCAGCCTCAATCAAACTTTCTAAATCAAAACCATATTTTCTAGTCACAATATTTTTAAATTGATGCACTTCTTTTTTTGTTCCCATATACATAAAATCACCCACAAAATTTTTATCACCTTCCTTATCCGATAAAATCCCTGATTTCAAAGCCTCTTCAAAAGCCTTTTTAGAATCAATAAAAATCATTGTCATTTTTTCAACCTCACCGCTCCAATTTTCTGATCATCATTGATAAATTCAATTCCAGCTTCTTCAAAGGCATTTAATATTTTCTTAAAACTTTCCATTGTTAAATTTCTCGTTCCTCTTTCAAAATCTGCAAGGGTTGATCTGCTAATTCCCGCCCTCTTCTCAACATCGCTCCTAGACCATTGCAACAATTCTCTTGCGGCTCTGCATTGTATGTGAGTAACCATCATAATTTATTCTTGACTTGATAATTAAAATAGGTTTATATATAAACCTATAAGGTTTAATCCAGAACCAAAGAGGATTGTCGACGGGTAATTCTATTTTTTTGCGGTAAAAACGCCATAGCTTTTTTATTGTCTATTTTTTAACAACTTTTTCAAGGGTTTATGAGTAATAATGATTTGAGGTTTAATCATATTTTCTTCAGTGGTTCTGTGCGTATTTTTCATGATGATTTAAAAGTTTTTGCAAAAAATATATCGTCTGTGCCAAAGGAGGAGTTATTAATATTAATGGCTGGGTTAGTGGCGATAAAAGAGGATATAGAATCGCTGGAGAAGATTGCTTTAGAGCTTTGTCTTTAATTTTAAATTGGTTAATTTAAAATCAATTTATCGGGAGTTGTGTGAATAAAACAGCCCTTGCGGTGAATAAATGCAACTCGTAGGGTTTACGAGGTGGTGACTCCTGATATATTTTTCTATTTATTTCTCTTCCGTCTCATCTTTTTTATCCAAATGGTAGTGGCCAATTTCTGCCGTTGCAATTCCAACCACTATTCCAATAACAAATGCTGTCCCTCCAAAATCTGCCCTAGCCTCCCCCATTCTAAAAACTCCAATTACCAAAACAAAAACCAATAAAATTTTCATAAAAATCGAGGGTTTAAATTAAACTGTTTACCACAGGTTTTTTGAGTTAGGAAATGATCAAATTTTTGAAGATAAAGAAGACAAAAAAGGTGAGGAAGAATGGGAGTAAAATGACCCAACTTTATTACATAGAAAAAGAAGGGAAGAGGGGCAAGGTTAATGTTGAGCAGTTTATTAGAACTGGGGAGCCAATTTTGGTTTGTGGTAGGGCGGCATCTGGGAAAACTAGGTGGCTAAAAAGACTGGTGCCCAATGCAGAGCAAATATGGGCGAAAATTACGGCTCCAGTGATTTTTTTGGACACCAACGACACAATCGCAGAATGGCGTGATCAAGAGCAGATAATTAAATGGTGGCGACAAAATAATGAATCTTTTGATCAGCAATTTTCTAGTCTGACATTGGTTTTTTCTGCTTTTGAG
Organism: Rickettsia typhi; assembly: GCA_945903615.1. Taxonomy (GTDB): domain Bacteria; phylum Pseudomonadota; class Alphaproteobacteria; order Rickettsiales; family UBA1997; genus JAJTCH01. Next base: position 4,590 of record CAMDOL010000080.1, read on the forward strand.
AAAAAGAAATTTAAAGACCCCGAAGAAAGGGAAAGACTGAAACAAAGCTTTATAAATAAGTTTGATTTGTTGGAGGGCGCGCCTTTTGTTCAACAAATGGCAGAGAAAGATAAGAAGAAATTTCAGAAATTTATTAATAAAAAAAGTTCAATTGCCGACTTGTTAAAAGGCACAAAAACAGATGGATTTGATCCGCTAAAAATATTTAAGAGCCAAGATTCTAGCCCTGCGGAGTGGAACAAACTTCCAAACCACAGGAAAAATAAAGCAATGCTGGATTATGTAAGCCAGAATTGGACAGTTGTTTTTATTGATAATATTGATCGCCTTAGTGGCAAGAAACTTGATTTTGTCAAAGAGATTTTAAAAGAATTAAAAAGCAAGATCTGGGTTTGCACGGCAACAGCAGAGAACCGCATAAACCCATCTCTCCGCAATTTTATTACTAAATCTAAGCCTCAAACTTTTACGCTTAATAGCCCTGTTTCATATGACGCAACCAACGCCCTCACAGCGATTCTTTGTGTGGTTTTAACTTTTATTGGTTGGTGGCAAGTGGTGGCAGCATTGGGTGGAATGAGGATGCTTGGAAGGGGAATGTTTAGCACCAAACAACAATAACCATCAATTTAAAATATGAGAGTCACCACACTTTTATTGATCTTGCCATTGCTATTGCTTAGCAATTCATCAAACGCCAAGCCTTTTGAGCTGGACACCTACGACGATAATTTTAAAAAAACAGAAATTGGTTTAACTTATTCAAAGCTAAATCAATTAGCTTCAAAATGCCTTATTGATAAGGGCTGGCTTGATATGGATGTTGATTTGAAAAGCGGCGTTTCTAGCAGACAAAGAGGTTTTAACGAATCACAAGACACCTTTGTTGGTTTGGTTGCAACAGTGCCTTTGTTTTCTGGCAAGGAGCTTGATCGGGAGCGGGATAAATTGATTGCTAGGAAGCGGCAGGCAACTGATGATATTGCGGCGATGATTGAAAATATTGAGAAAGTCTTGCACGATCGCAGAATGATTGATATTTATAAAACGATGGAGAGCAGAAGCAGAACAAGAGTTAAGTCTGGCGTGATTGGGCTTAGTGAGCAGGTTGAACTTATGGAAAAGCTAAGTTCTTTGCGCAAGGAGGTTATAACCTTTACCGCTCAAATTGGCGGCAAATATACCGCCATTTTAAATGGCTGCAAAGATGGTAAAGACAAAAGATATTTGCAGGATTATATGGATGACGAGCTTGAGAAACTAAAAATTAAATTCTAATGAAATGGATTAACCACACCATTGTTGCCGGCTCTCTAACCGCTATGATAAACCCTTTGGCTGTGCCTGCGGCTATTGTGGGCGGGATTGCTCCCGACATTCTGGAGAAAATCTTTTCGGTTAGACATCACCGCAAAGAAACCCATTATTTAATTGTTTGGATTGCCGCAACTTTGTTTCCAATATTTGTTTGGGATTTTCACGGGATTTTATTTGGTTTGGCTTTTGGAGGCTTAACCCATATTTTAGCGGATTCGCTTAATCCTTCGGGAGTGCCTTTTGCCCTTGGGTGCAAAGCCCTTTTCATTTGTTCGGCGGCAAAGTTCCTTTTGGCTCACCAATGGAATATATCATCAGCTTTTCAATTTTGATTGCGGCTTGTTTTTTTGTTTATCAAACCAAAACAGCAGGCAATTTTTCGCCTTTCTTTTATCACTGGGGAGAGCTTTATGAGCAGGGAATCATTGACGGTCAAGAATGGCGGGCTAACAGGCTAAATATTTTTTAAGTTTAATTTAAACCCTCGTTTATTTTAGACAGTTTTAATTTTATACCAATCAAAATTTTTAGTTTTGAACAGAAAACCAATCAATCTTTTTTCACTGTGCAAAACGACGACCCTGTGAAAATTTCCCAAAAAAATAGCCGATTCAAAAACCGCAAAGATTTCTT
>CAMDOL010000081.1 GCA_945903615.1 Rickettsia typhi
AATTGATATTTCTGAGGATTTTTTGAGTAGAAATTTCATTACTTTTTGGTGGAATATTTCCATATTTCACCAAAAATAATGGAATTTATGCCAAAAAAGACCAGAAAGATCAATTTTTCTAAAACATTGTTTTAGTTGTTCAGAGGTTCCTATGGTTTAGCTTTTGCAATTTTTAAAATGAAAATTGGTATAAGCTAATCTTCGTAAAATCTCTTCTCTATCGATCAACATCAATAAATTTTTTAATTCTGGTCCATGTTCTTTGCCAGTTAGCGCCAGACGAATTGGCATAAATAATTCTTTACCTTTGCGATCACTTTTTTGTTTGATGTTAGAAAGCCAGCTCTGCCAACTGTCTGGCTTACCAGTTTCTTCTGGCAAGCAATTGGAAGCTAGTTTTAAAAATTCTTGATCCACTTGCTCATGATTGTGTTTGAAAGGCTTTTTACAAATCTCTACCCACTCTTTTATATCCGCTAAAAAATTTAAATTAGCTTGTAAATTTTTCCAGATAAACTCGTCAACACCTTCAATTTTAAGCTCTTCTATCCTTTTTCTGGCAATTATAAATGGTAGAATTTTTAAAAGTTTTTCATTGATAATATTCAGCTCAGTTAAATCATAATTAGTTGATGATTTACTAAAATTTTTTAAATCAAAACCAGCAATCAAATGTTCGATATTATCATAAATATTAATGCCCTTGGAAGTGCCAATTTGAGAGAGTAGATTAATAATCGACATTGGTTCAAAACCATTTTCTCTGAGTGATTTGACATCAAACCCACCTTCCCGTTTAGAAATTTTTCCATCGCTGGCTTTCACCAAAGCCAAATGAGAAAAATGCGGAACCTTGCCGTTCAAGCCTTCAAATATTTGGATTTGCACCGCAGTATTGGTGATATGATCTTCACCACGAATAATATCGGTGATGCCTAAATCAATATCATCAACCACTGAACAAAAAGTGTAAGTTGGCACATTATTATCACGAATCAAAACCGGATCAGAAAAACTGCGCCCCGGGTAAGTAATTTTGCCTTTGATTTTATCTTCCCAAGCCACAATTTTATCTTCTAGCAAAAAACGATAATAAGGTTTGATGCCTTGCTTTTGATAGTTTTCTTTTTGCTCGGAAGTCAAGTTTAAAGCCGCTCGGTTGTAGATTGGAGGAATGCCAGAAGCAATTTGTGCTTTGCGTTGCAAATTTAATTCCGCATCACTTTCATAACATTCATATAATCTACCATTTTCTAATAATTTATTTTTAGCTTGTTTATAAATTTCTAAACGATCAGATTGTCTATAAAGGTCAGAATATTCCAATCCAAGCCAAGCCAAATCTTGCAGAATCATTTGGCGATATTCGTCACGAGTACGCTCCACATCAGTATCGTCAAGTCGCAAAATAAATTTTCCGCCAGTTTTTTTAGCGTATAAAAAATTTATAATGGCAGCGCGAATATTACCAACATGCAAAAAGCCAGTTGGGGATGGGGCAAAGCGACAGATGGTCATATTATCAATGAATTATTTTTTTCCGTAATAAACTCGAGTTTTACAAATCAAGTCGTGAAGGGCAGTTTTTTCTTTTGTAAAAGCGATCATTATAAAGCCAATTCCAAAGATCAATCCCGATAAAATTGAAGCAAAGAATCGAGCAAAGCAACGATTCACCGAAAGTTTTTTTCCGTCTATAGTGGCAATATAAATGTTCATAATTCTTTTGCCGGGTGTAGCTTGTTGCTTGGAAGTGATAAAATAAACTGAGTAAGCAATTGAAATTAACCATGAGACAAAATCAGCCACTCTTTTTTCTGGAGTTTCTTCAATCTGAACGCCGCTCATCATTTGTTCAATCGTTGGCAAGTGGCTCATATCAAAACCAACAATGTGAAACGCTGCCCAAACCATTGGCGCGGTAATGAGCATATCAATAAAAGTTGCAACTAAACGCACCACAAATCCGGCATATATTTCCTGATTGTTGGGGTTGATTTGCAAAAAAGAACGAAAATTTTTCATCAATTTATTGTTTAAAATTATTAGTAATTGGATAACGGCGATCTTTATCAAAAGATTTTTCTGATACTTTTACGCCAATCACTGCCTGTTTTCTTTTATATTCGCTGTTAAAAAATAACTTGGCAACTTTTTTTACCAAACCCTCTTCAAAGCCCAATCCAATAATTTGGGCAACCGATTTTTCTTCTTCAATTAGTGCAACTAAAATTTTATCCAACACCTCATATTCTGGCAGAGAATCACTGTCTTTCTGGTTTTCACGCAGTTCTGCAGTTGGAGCTTTATTGATAATATTTTCTGGAATAAGGTTAATTTTTTTGTAAATTTTATTTTCTACGAAACATTCGTTTCGCCCCGCTTCTCGTGGATCCCCATCATATTCAGATAAATATTTTTTGGTTTTAGATGTTCTGAATATGGAAATTGCCGGAATATTTTTATTACGCCATTTTGCTAATTTAAAAACTTCAGTTTTATAAATATCTTTGAGTGGGTTAAACGCCCCGCACATATCGCCATATATAGTGGCATAGCCAACTGCCATTTCAGATTTATTGCCAGTTGATAAAAGCAAATTGCCAAATTTATTGGAAAGTGCCATCAGGGTATTGCCCCTAATTCGTGATTGAATATTTTCTTCAGTCGCATCTTTTTTAGTGTTAATAAATTGCCCCTCTAGGGCCTCATTCATTGCTAAAACTATATTCTCAATATTTATCACCTCTAATTTTATACCCAAATTTTCAGCAGCTTTTTGGGCATCATCCATACTGGTTTTGGAATTATATTTAGTTGGCAACGCAACTAATTTTATATTTTCACTTCCAAGTGCATCAACCGCAATTGCCGCAACCATTGCGGAATCTATGCCTCCAGACATACCAATTAAAACTTTTTTAAAACCGTTTTTGCAGATGTAGTCGCGAAGGGCAAGGATTGTTGCGTTATAAATTCTTGACTCCCAACTATTTGAACTTTCATTTTCATCATTGCGCGGTCGGCGGCAATTTATAGAACTAGACTCATCAAGAAAAATAATCTCATTATCCTCCTCAAATTCTTTCATTTGCAAAACCACTTCACCATCGCCATTCAGAGCAAACGATCCACCATCAAACACAATTGAATCTTGTCCGCCAACTTGATTAACATAAATCACTGGTTTTTTGAGATCTTTGGTAAATTTTCTAACCATCTTCAATCTTTGCTCTGCCTTGCTTGCAGTGAATGGGGAAGCGTTGATGCTGATGATTGCATCGAACACTTTGTCACCTAGTAAAAAAGCATTTTTTAAATGCCAGATATCTTCACAAATCAAAATTACTAAACGAAACCCACGAAATTCAAAATTGGTTAGAGTTGGCGCGGCCTTGAAATATCTATGTTCGTCAAATACTCCATAATTTGGCAAACAAGTTTTATTGGCAATTGCAATTATTTCGCCATTTTCAATTAACAATGCTGAATTGTTTAAATCCATTTTTCTTAAACTGGGCGCACCCAGCAAAATAGCGGTTTTGCTACCCAAAGTTGCCAATTTAATTTCTACAATTTTTTGCTCAACCTCATCCAAAAAATATTTTTTATTAAGCAAATCTTCTGGCGGATAACCGCAAATTGCCAATTCTGAAAATACCACCAAATCAACCCCCCGCTCTTTTGCGGCATTGTGGGCTTCAATAATTTTTTGACAATTTCCCGCCAAATCACCAACGGTAAAATTTATTTGTGAGAGCTGAATTTTTAGAGGTTTTATTGTCATTGTTCTTGGTATTTTTCTTGTTATTTTCTGTCTGCGATTATTTAGGGCTTTTTGCTGAAATTCGGAATAATTCTATTAATGCCTTATAATCTGGCATTTCGTTACGAGTTTTGTTTGGATAAGAAAGTTCGCCATCAGCTTTAAACTCAGCTATTTCTCGATATTTTTTCTCAACATCATCAATCAAAGTCTTTATCTCGATCCCAAATAAAAAATGTTTTGGTTCTATTTTGTTAAAGAAAATGTCAGTTAGTTTATCAGAGCAGCCTTTCTCACAATTCATCAAATTACAAAAAATTAAAAATTAATCATAAGCCTCAAACCTCTTGTCATATAAATCATCATTGTGCTTTATTTTTGCTAAGATGGTTTGTTGGTAAGTGAAAATTATTTCTGCGGCAGTGTTTTTGGTGGTGGCGAATAAAAGTTTATTTTGCGTCTCGGCAAAAAACATTTGCGTGGCTTTATCGCTTGGGTCGTAGTCGTTTGATAGCTTAAATAAATCACAAACTTTTTGATAAAATCTTTTTTCTGAAGCACGAACATCGCGAATGCGCTCCAGCAATTCATCAAAATAATCAGGTCTGCCATCGGGGTTTTTAAGTCTTTCGTCGTCCATCAAAAAGCCTTTAACCATATATTCCAAAAGGTTTTGATTCGCCCAAATTCTAAACTGCGTTCCTCTTTTACCACGAACTCGAAAACCAATCGCCAAAATCATTTCTAAAGAATAATGAGCAACATTATAATTTTTGCCATCCGTTGCAGTTGCAAAGTAATTCTTTACAACTGAATTTTTCTGCAATTCCTCTTCCCGCAAGATTGCGGCGATATGTTGTCCAATATTTTGCTTTGAGGTGTAAAAAAGTTCAGCAATCTGATTTTGCGTAAGCCAAATATTGCCATCTTTAGCATATAAAGCCACTTGGCTTTTGCCGTCTAAGGCTTTGTAAATAATGATTTGATCTTCTGGTTTTTTGGTCATTTTGTTTGTGGGTTTTAGTTGTTCAGAGGTTTCTTAAACAATCTGCGATTCGTAAAAGGTATTAATGTGATCTTTGACCTCTTCAATTTCCTTTAAAGTATTAATTTTGGCTCGAAATTCTGCCCCGTTTCTAAGCCCGCTTGAATACCAGCCAATATGCTTGCGCGCCAGTGGAATTGCAACGAGCTGCCCATAATGCTCAATCATTTCATCGAAGTGATTTAAGACAATTATTTTTTGCTCAGCAATTGATGGAATCACAAAATCTGCTTTATTATTTTCTTTGGCGCTAAGTTGTTGACTAATTTGATTAATGAGCCAAGGCTTGCCATAACAAGCTCTTCCGATCATCACGCCATCAGCTCTGGATAATTCCAAAGCTCTTTTGGCATCATCAACATTTTTGATATCACCATTAGCAATGACTGGAATTTTCACCGCGTCTTTAACATTGCGAATCAGTTCCCAATTCGCCGAGCCATTATACATTTGGCACCGCGTTCTACCGTGCACTGTGAGCATTTGAATGCCAACATCTTCTGCCATTTTTGCTAATTGTGGAGAATTTAAATTTTCCGTATTCCAACCAAGACGCATTTTCATAGTGACGGGAATTTTCACCGCCTTAACAACCGCTTCCATAATTTTTGTTGCCAATTGCTCGTCTTTCATCAAGGCGCTGCCCGCAAAGCCATTGACCACTTTTTTAACTGGGCAACCAAAATTTATATCAATAATATCTGCACCCAAATCTTCGTTCAATTTTGCCGCCTCAGCCATCACCACAGGATCACAGCCCGCCAGCTGCACTGACATTGGATAATGAGTTTTATCTTTCTGACATTTTTTTAGTGAATCTTTGGTTTGCATAATCATTGCCCTTGAGGCGATCATTTCTGAAATCACCAAGCTGGCACCAAAATTTTTCACCAATTTACGAAACGGCAAATCTGTCACACCCGACATTGGTGCGAGAAGGACATTATTATCTAATTGAATATTACCGATCTGAATTCTCATAAAAAAACTTATAACTTACAGGCGCCTTCGAAAAATTAGAATTTTTAGAGGTGCCCTTTAGAGCTTAAATACCGTAGCTAAAGGTTCTAATACCAAATACCATTTTAAATTCGTCATTTAAGCAAAGTATTTTTGAGGAAAAATTGCGACGAAGAATGCAAGAGGCAGTAGGCTCTGCCTCTAAATTCTTCAAGCAAATTTTTACCAAAAAGACGAAGCTTAAAGACGAATTTAAGATGGGATTTGGTATTAGGCACGCCAGAGATGAACTTTGGTATAAGAAAGCAATAACCAAGACGGAAAAAAAGTGGAGAACCACCGAAAAGTGGCGAACCAGAAGACACGAGATAATAAAAGAATTTTTTGAAGTTCACCAAACCAAGGATGGAATGGTGAGCACGGATGGAATCGAACCATCGACAACCTGATTAAAAGTCAGGTGCTCTACCGACTGAGCTACGTGCTCTTAAATAATACAAAAGTTTGTCTTAAATTGTGAATTTAAAATGAACTTTGCTATAAGAGGAATGGGCAAGAAGGTGGGCATTAGATATGTCTGAGAGAGAAAAGTCAAGAATTATCAATAAACTTTGTTAATTAAAATATGCAAAAAATTTTAACTATTATTCCAGCGCGCTTGGCATCAACTAGATTG
>CAMDOL010000082.1 GCA_945903615.1 Rickettsia typhi
TTGGCGGTAAAGATAAGCTCTTGGGAGGTAAAGAAAAAGATGGTCACTGTGGCTTAAGAAAAATAGTGGAAGATCAAGATTTTAAAGATTCCTGCACTAAAGTTGCTGTTATTTTTGATGCGGATGCAAACATAGATGACAATTTTAAAGAAATAATAAAAGATTTCCAAATAATAAATGAGGAGCAAAAAAAGCTTGGTAAATATTATCCAAAAATAAAATTCAATTTGCCAAAGAAATCTTCTGTGATTGATGTACAAGAAAGTTCCGCTCTAAATCCAACTGTTTCTATTTTTTTACTTCCTAATAGCAAAGATTCAGGTTCTTTAGAAGATCTTTATTTATCAACTTTAGATAAAAAAGATCGGGCGATTTTAAAATGTTTAGAAGGTAAGGAAATTGATAAATGTGTATCAGAAAATTTATCCCTAAGTCATAAAACAAAACTTCTAACCCAAAGCTTTCTTGCCGCTAAAGATAAAACCTTTAAAACAATTGGTTTTGCCGCATCAGCTGGTAAAGTCAATTTTAATTCCCCAGCTCTCGACAAACTAAAAAACTTCCTCAAAAATTTTTCTAACTCATAATTTTTCATTCATAATTCATAACTTAAAAAATGTCTTTCTCCCCAAAGCTCAACGCCCTGATAAAAAAACACCATGATCTAGGTGAAAAAATGCTAGATCCTTCCAAACTTGGTAATGATTATGCCAAAGCTTCTAAAGAATATTCTGACTTAGGACCAATTGTTGAAAACATCAATCAATTCAAAAAAGCGGAGAAAGAGTTGGCTGATTTGATTATCTCTTTGAAAGATCCAAGTTTGGATAAAGAGATGAAAGATATGATGGATGAAGAAAAATATAATTTAGAAAAACAAATTCCTGAGTTAGAGAAAGCTATTAAAGTTTCACTTCTTCCTAAAGATGAGGCCGATGAAAAAAACGCCATTCTGGAAGTTCGTGCCGGAACTGGCGGTGAAGAAGCGGCTTTGTTTGCAGCGGTTTTATTTAATATGTATCAACGCTACGCTGAAATTAAAAAATGGAAATTTGAAATTTTATCAATTTCCGATACTGGAATTGGCGGCTATAAAGATGCTTCAGCACTCATTTCTGGGCGGAATGTTTTTGCTAGATTGAAATTTGAATCTGGCGTTCATCGTGTGCAAAGAGTTCCTGAAACTGAAAATCAAGGACGCGTTCACACTTCTGCGGCCACAGTTGCTGTGCTTCCAGAGGCAGAAGAAGTTGATATTAAAATTGAAGAAAAAGATTTGCGAATTGATGTTTACAGATCTTCAGGGCCGGGCGGTCAATCAGTGAACACAACCGATAGTGCGGTGAGAATTGTTCACATTCCAACTGGCGTAACGGTTTGCCAACAAGATGAAAAATCGCAACACAAGAACCGTGAAAAAGCGATGAAAATTTTACGCTCTAGGCTTTATGAAGCAGAGCGAGAAAGGGTTGACAAAGAAAGATCGGATAATCGCCGCGGGCAGATTGGTTCAGGTGACAGATCAGAACGAATCAGAACTTACAATTTTCCACAAGGACGAGTTTCGGATCACAGAATAAATTTAACTCTCTATAAAATTGATGATGTTATTAACGGCAATTTAGATGAGTTTATTAACGCGCTAACCTCAGAAGATGAAGCCAGAAGACTTGGAGAAGAATAATTATGTCAGCAAAAATTACTGAGATTTTAATTGCCAGCGGCAATAAAGGAAAGTTAATTGAGATTGCGGATTTGCTGCACGGAATTGGCATCAAAGCAATTTCAGCGGCGGATTTTAATTTGGCTGAACCACCTGAGAATGGAAATAATTTTGAAGACAATTCCGTTATAAAAGCTAAATATTATGGCGACAAAACTGGGTTGATTGCACTAGCTGATGATTCAGGATTGTGCATTGATTTGCTGGACGGAAATCCCGGGATTCATTCAGCTAGATGGGCTATTGACGAAAAAACTGGTGAAAAAAATTTTCAATTAGCTTTTGAAAAAATTAAACAAGAGTTAATTTTAAAAGGAGTTGATCTTAAAAACCAGATCATCAAAGCTCATTTTATCTGCAACCTCACCTTATACTATTCAAATAGCGGAGAAATAAAATCTTTTGAAGGAAGGGTTGATGGCAAAATTACTTTTCCACCCCGCGGGGAAAATGGTTTTGGCTATGATCCAATTTTTGTTGCTGATAACTCTGCCAACAATTTGAACCAAACTTTTGGAGAAATTTTGTCTGAAGAAAAAGATAAAATTAGCCATCGCACTAAAGCATTCGAACAGCTCGTCAATTATTTGCAGTTATAATAATCAACTTTTTTGTGATTAAAATTTCTACTTATCTTCATTAAACACTGTTAGCTAATTAATTTTCGCCATTAACAAATATTTTATGGTGAAGTTTTTAATTTACCCGCCCGTTTTTAGAAAGAGCTAATAATTTTTATAGAAAACCGCATTCAAACTAACGAGTCTGGCTGTTCATTTGACCGCGATATTGATTATTTGGTTGCTGATAATTTTGGTAATAATTATTTTGATTAACCTGATTCTGATTATTGACAGGAACGCTCATTTCTTCTACGCCAGAAGTTCTTCCGCCAGATATATCAACAAAATAATCACTTTGCTTGAAAGACCCGCATTTTTCAGGAGCAAATAATAAAACCATCATTATTGGCAAAACTGCGGCGCTATCAGCCAAGCATCTTTTACCATCCCCATCTTCGCCACCACGAACTGAATACCAAGTATCCATATCAATATTGGCAGATCCATAACCTCTTTTAGAAATAGTCGCCTTATAATTTTTATTTGGGGTCAACTCAACAAAAGTTGGGGTTTGACCATAGTTTCTACCATCAATTACAACATCAGCACCAGGAGGATTGCTATTAACCGGAACAATAACGGTTGATTTATTTGCAAAGGAGCATGAGTTAATAATTACAAGAGCAATTATTGGTAATAGTTTTAATTTATTGTGCATAATTTTTAGCTTATTGATAATTATTGTTTCCAGCGATTGTGAACCCAAAACCATTGAGATGGATATTCTTTAATCCACTCCTCTAATTTTTGATTCACTTTGGTGGTAAGGTTTAAAATGGACTCATTTATATTGACAGAGCTTTGAAATTCAATTGGTTTTTCAATTCGTAATAAAAATTTAAATCCCTTCCCAACTCTGATTGAGCGAGCCGGAATTAATGGAATACCATATTTTAAAGCTAGTCTTGCAATTGCTGCGGTTGTTAAAGCTGGATGATTAAAAAATGGAACTAAAATTCCATCAGAAATCCTTTGATCAGCAAGAATCAGAATGTAATTACCCTTTTTAATTTCCTCAATAATCCGCTTATTTCCCTGAGAACTTTTAGAGATCAATTCAACACCACGAATCTTGGAAGTCAGATCATCAACAACCTGATTATTAAGTGGTCGATAAATAGTTTTAACATTGATTCCGCTTTCTAAAATTACTTTTGGCCCAATTTCCCAATTGCCAATGTGTGCTGAAAATATAATCCCTCCTTTGCCATCATTGAAATTCTTCTTGATATTGGCAATATTTTTTTTACTTTCTTCATCAAACTGCGCATATTCCATCAGCTCTTTTCCAGTAAATTTTGCAATATGGACAAACTCACCAACTATTCTGCCTAGATTATCCCACATACCATCTAGCACCTCATCAACTTCTTTATCATTTAGGTTAGGAAGGGATTGGATAATGTTTTTTCTAGCTAAATTGTGAACAGAAATTTTTTTGCCAATAAAGCGAGCTAAGAAACTTGCTAAGTTTGAAGCATTTTTTAGTCCGATGATTTGAAATAGAAACAAACCAAATCGCACGACTAAGCTTTCCAAAAAATAACGGATTTGTTTAATTTTGCCCATTAGCTAATTTAATTAATTTGTCTTTAAGATATGACGGATCATCAAACTCAATTTTAATATCAAGATAGTCAATTTGTTTTTGATACATCTTCTCCAGCCTTACCCAATCTTTCTTGGTAGTAACTAACCTAACCTTATTTTTCTTGGCTAAATTAATCATTTTTCTAATCTCTCTTTCCTGATATTGGTGATGATCGGCATAAGAAAATTTGGTGATAATATTAGTGTTATTTTGTTTTAAACTATCAAAAAATTTTTCTGGTCTGCCAATTCCACAAAATGCTATTACTGATTTTTTATAAAATTTTTCACCATTCACTGTTTTAATTTTTGCTTTAATAATTTTTTTGCCTCTGCAAAAATTTTTAGCAATTCGTGATTTATCTTCACCAACAATAATTACCAGGTCTGCTTTTTTGATACCAATCCAAACCGGCTCTCTCAAAGGGCCGCAAGGAATTATAAATCCATTACCAAAACCATAATTTCCATCAATTACCATTATTGAAAAATCTTTAACTAGAGTTGGATTTTGCAAACCATCATCCATCACGATCAGTTTTTTTTCTGGCATTAAAGCAATTTGCTTAGCACCAAACAATCTGTTTTTAGAAACAAATGCTGTAGCAACTTCCGAGAGCAACAAAGGCTCATCACCAACAGCTTTTGAGTCATATTCTTTGGCATTCACGGATGTAAAATTTTTAATCTTACCACCGTGACCTGCACTTAAATAAGCAAAATCAATATTTAATTCTTTCAACATCTCACCAATAGCAATTGCCACTGGCGTCTTACCAGCTCCACCCGCAACCAAGTTTCCAACACAAATTATTGGCTTGTTAATTCTGGTGGGAATTTTCCGAAAAAAGTTCAAGAAGTGACCAAACAAATAAAGCAACGAAAATGGCAAGAGCAGATAAGCGATAAAATTTTTTGTGTGCCAAAATTGGGGAGTTTTCAATATGAGCCAAAGAATGTTGGTTATTTTAATTCAAATAATAAAGACTCGTTTTTATCATCTTCTTTTTTTGATGGCAAAGATTTTTGTGAATTAATAACCACCGCTTGAAAATGTCCATCCATAACCTCAACATCAATTGCCAAATTATTTTTAACTTTATTTTTACTATAAATAATATTTTCTCCGGCACGGATAACTGAATATCCTCGTGCTAGAACTTTTTTATAATCATAGCTAATCAACAAATTTTCACAAAAATTAATTTTGCTGTGATAATTTTTAAGAAAATTTTGTCCACCAATTTGCAAATTTTTATTAAGAAAATTAATTCTATTTTGCCAATTCTCATATTGATTACTCGGTTTTTTAATGTGGCTGGAGAGCAATTTTAAATCTTGTTCTTTGCTTTTTAAATTATGATTAAAATTATTTTTGAGCTGTAAAAAAAGTTGCAAAAAATTATGCTCCAACTCCAGCAATTTTTTCTGGGGATGAACTAAATTATTAGCTAAATTGCCTAAACTATTTTTCTTATTATCAAATAAGTTAGCAAAATAATTTACCAATCTTTTGCCCAAATTTTCATTTAAAGTTTGCAAATCTTTTAAAACTGGAACCGCCATTTCAGCAGCCGCGCTTGGAGTTGGTGCGCGAATGTCAGAAACATAATCAATCAAAGTTGTGTCAGTTTCATGACCAACTGCTGAGATAATTGGAATTGTGGAATTAAAAATCGCCTTAACTAAATCTTCATCATTAAACGGCAATAAATCTTCAATTGATCCGCCGCCTCTGGCAATAATAATTATATCTGGTTTAGAGCAAAACGACCTTGAGCTAATATCAAATTCCGTTTTGCTGTTGAGCTCCCCACTAAGCGTAGCTAGGTCAATGCCTCGTGAATTAGAATTTTTTAATTGATTAAAATATTTGATGCCCGCAATTACTTCCAAAGCCGCATTCTTGCCCTGAACTGCTACTGGATAAACCACAAGATGAGTTGGAAAACGCGCGGTGATGCGACTGATAATATCTTCAATAACTGCGCCAGTTGGCGAAGTGATCACGCCAATAATTTTTGGCAAAAATGGTAAAGGCTTTTTGTGTTTCTCATCAAAATATCCTGCTTCCAAAAGCCGCACTCTTCTTTTTTCAATCGCCGCCAAAATCGCTCCAATGCCTGCAATTTCTAGCTTCTCAACAATGATTTGATAATTTGATCTTCCTTCGTAAATGGTAATTTTTCCCGATGCTATAACTTCCAAACCGTCAGCCACATCAAACGGAATAAAGCCTGCCATCTGTTTAAAACAAACCGCGTTTATAACCGCCGTTTCATCTTTCAAATTAAAATATAAATGCCCGGAAGTCGCTCTTTTAAAGCCCGAAACCTCACCTTTAATTCGCACATAACCAAAATTATCTTCAACCATTCTTTTGATTGAGCGTGAAAATTCTGATACTGTGAATTCTGGGATGTTATGATTCATTTTTTCTCATAGCTAAA
>CAMDOL010000083.1 GCA_945903615.1 Rickettsia typhi
AACAACTAAAAATTGATATTTCTGAGGATTTTTTGAGTAGAAATTTCATTACTTTTTGGTGGAATATTTTCATATTTCACCAAAAAGTAATGGAATTTATGCCAAAAAAGACCAGAAAGATCAATTTTTCTAAAACATTGTTTTAGTTGTTCAGAGGTTCCTTAAGATTAGAAAAATAAAAAATTATGAGTAAAAAGACGAAGCTTAAATAATGAATTTAAGAATTTAAGATTGGAAATGGTATAATAACTCACTAACTCCTCAAAC
Organism: Rickettsia typhi; assembly: GCA_945903615.1. Classification (GTDB taxonomy): domain Bacteria; phylum Pseudomonadota; class Alphaproteobacteria; order Rickettsiales; family UBA1997; genus JAJTCH01. The sequence goes on from CAMDOL010000083.1 coordinate 268, forward strand.
CACAATTGGCTTCAACAATATATTTATAAATCGTCAACTGCTCTAATCCAACTGGGCCTCTGGCGTGTAGTTTGCCGGTCGAAATGCCAACTTCCCCGCCCATTCCAAATTCGCCACCATCGGCAAATTGGGTTGAAGCATTGTGCATTACAATTGCTGAATTTATTTTCTGGAAAAACTTTTCAGCTTGGTTTTGATTTTCAGTGATAATGCTTTCGGTATGAGCCGAGCTATATTTATTGATGTGTACAATTGCCGCATCAATATTTTTTACTATTTTTACTGATAGAATTGCATCTAAATATTCAGCATAAAAATCTTTATCATTGGCTTTTAAAACTCTACTATCAATCTTTTGAGCCGCCTTATCGCCCCTGACTTCGCAACTCAATTTATTTAACTCATCAATAATTTTTGGCAAAAATTCTTTAGCAATCTTTTGATCAATCAGGAGTGATTCAGTTGCACCGCAAACTCCAACTCGGCGCATCTTGGCATTGGCAGTAATTTTTATCGCTTTTTGTAAATCTGCCGAAGACTCGATATAAGTGTGGCAATTGCCATCTAGGTGCTTAAACACTGGAATGCGAGTCGATTTTATGATTGCCTTAATTAAATTTTTTCCACCACGAGGAATTACCACATCGATAAATTTATCTAATTTTAAAAGCTCTTTGATATAATCCCGATCAGTAATTTGCACATAACTAACACAATCTGGATTGACTCCAAACTCGTGCAGAGTGCTTTGATAAATCTCAGCAATTTTCTGTGAGGTTTTAAAACTTTCTTTTCCTGACCGCAAAATCACCGCATTGCCTGATTTAAAACCAAGTGCAGCAATATCAGAAGTTACATTTGGTCTTGATTCATATATCGCCAGAATTACGCCAATTGGCACTGAAATTCTTCTAATGTGCAAACCATTGGGGCGATTTACATCATATAAAATTTTACCAATTGGATCTGGCAAAACAGCAATATCAGCCACTGCATTAGCCAAGTTTTCAATTCTTTTCTCATCTAAAATTAGTCGATCAATTTTTGCTTTGTCTAAATTATTTTGCAGCGCAAGTTCAACATCACTTTTGTTTGCTGCAATAATTTGTGCTTTATTAGCACGAATATTTTGAGAAATTTGTAGCAAAATTTTATTTTTTAAATCAGTGCTAAGATCAGCAATTTCAAGGCTGGCAGCTTTGGCATCTTGAGCAATTATTTGCGCTAGTTTTTTTGTTGACATAATTATTTTATAAAAAATTCAGTTACAAATGGAACTGCAATCACCACTAAAATAGCTGGCAGAAGCAGGGCTGGCAAGACCAAACTTAAATCCCACTCTATCTCCCATCCTATTTTTTTGGCAATTTCATAATTTTTAGTATTATTATTCTTGCTCGAAATTTCTAACATTGGATAAATCATCCTCGCAACACAAATCAAGCACAAGATAATATTGGTCAGCAATACCAAGCCATTTACTAAAGATTTATCATTAATTGCAACTTTGAACAACCAATATTTCTCTGCCATTCCAGTGGCTGGAATTAATCCAGATAAATTGATTACGGCAAAAATTAATCCCAGAATTGTAATTTTTAATTTATAAAAAATTCCATTTAAAGTTTTGTCTTCTGAGGCTCGCAAATAAAGGTTTATATTGCCAACCGCAATAAAAATTAATAATTGACCAAGCACAAAAGAAACAATGGTAATTGCCATCTGCTTGGGGTTTAAGCCAAAAACTATAAACGCCATAATCACAACAATCATCTGGTTAAAAAACAACCAAGTAAGAATTTGTTTAAGATTTTTAGAAGCGATTGCCAATATTGCTAAAGTCAGCAAATTTAGGGCGATAACACCGGTTAATAAATTGTGATGATTAATTTGTGGCATAAAAATAGTCAGCAATTTTGTGCCAAAAATATAGGTGATTACTTTAAACAAAATCACCAAAGCGGCAAAAGCAAAACCAAGTAATGTTATGATAATTACGGGTGGATTTAGATAATAAAGATTACCAAAAAACAAATAAAGTGGCACAAAAGCAATGATGGCGATGGAAGAAATATAGAAGAACAGCAAAAGGCTAAATTGCCAAATATCAATTGGATTGGTGAAGACTCCGCTCAAAATTCCTATTTGCGCAAAATCAATATGACCGCTAATTTTAAAGGTTAAAGCAGCCGCTAAAAACAATAATGAGGAAGTAGCGATAATAAAAAGTCCAAAATATTGTGCTGATTTAACGCTGCGAGTTGGAGAAAAATAATTGGCAGTAAAATAAATTGCACAAGCCAGCAATTGATAAAATAACAAAATGGTCAGCAAATTTTTGCTCAAAATTATTGCCGCCAAAAACCCAACTATGAGTAATAATAAACTATGAAATTGGTCTTTTCGTGGATCTTCAGTAATTATAAAGTAGCGATTTCCTTGCAAGCAAATCAACAACCAAAAAACCCCCAAAAGCAATAAGAACAGCATTTGGCTGACATCAAACAAAAAAGCAAAATCAAACCCACCGAGAAATTTTAAAAAACTAAGTGAGAGATTGTGTGTGTGTTTTAACTCAAAACTGGTGATAAGAAATAAAATTGCCAATAACGCAGAAATTTTGTGACTAAGATTTTCAAATTTAGAAAATTTATTTAGACAAAAAACTAATAGCAAAGCGATAAAAGGCAAAAATGGTAAAAGTTGAATCTTGATCATATTTTTTGCTGCATAAATTCTATCGCCACCTCTTCTGAATCCTCAATTGCCATTTCAACTGCTTTTTTAGCGGTTTCTAATAGATTTTCTGAGGTTTTCTTTAAGGAAAAACTTTGCCTGATTAAAGAGGAAATTTGGGATTGGGTTTTCTGGTCGATCCCGCCATTTTTTAAGAATGATTCTTTGAAAGATTTTTGATTGATTGAGAGGTGAGAGAATTTGTCAGCTTCGTCTGGATTGCCAACACCAAAAGATGACCCCTCCCCGTTTTGCGTTGCAAAACGACCCTCCCTCAAGGTGAGGGTGATTAGATCGTGGTTATTGCTAGATCTTGAGCCAATCTCGGTGCCATCACCCTCCCCTTGAGGGAGTGTCGAACGCTTAGCGTTCGGGGAGGGGTTATTTAGCCCCAAAGATTCTGATAATAAATTTTCGGCTTGATCGTAAGTATTGTGCGATAAATCATCTAATTCAAAACTTTTATCCAAAACAAAAGAAATTTTGTTTTGGAATTGTGAAGATGATAATGGAAATTTTAATTCACCTATTATTTTGGTAGAAATTGTTGGTTGTGCTGAAATTTTTAATTGTCTTTCAATTTGACTATAGCCAAATTTTGTTTGATAAAAAACACACAAAAATTTAGCAACAACATCACTATCAAACTCAACAGCAATGATATTGGAACTTTTGGTCATTTTGATTTTGTATTAAAATTTATTAAATTTTGCGCAACTTCATTGGATAAGCCTGTAAGTTGACCATTTTCTTGACCAATAATTTTCACTTCAAAAATTTCTCCAACACTTACTAGCGGGGTTTCCGATAATTTCACCTGCACAAAATTTTCACATCTGCCAATATTTCCATTTTCTAATAAAACTCTTTGGGTGCTTCCAATCATTGTCGCCAGAAATTTATCAAGCTCTTTAGCGGTTGCCTCGCGTAATAATTTTGCCCGCTGTTTTTTAATCACGCCATTCACCTGTGGCATTTTTGCGGCTGGCGTTCCTTCTCTGATTGAGTAAGGAAAAATGTGATTGAAAACTAATCCCGCTTCAGAAATTAAATTTAAACTATTCAAAAACATTTCGTCAGTTTCAGTTGGAAAGCCAGCGATAATATCTGAGCCAAAAGTAACGCCGAGGCGCAATTTGCGAACTTTATCACAAAAATCTAAAACCTGCCCACGGTTGTGACGGCGCTTCATTCGCTTCAATATTGTGTCATCGCCCGATTGCAAACTAATGTGCAAATAAGGTGTGAAGCGTTCTTCATTTTTAATAATATCCAAAAGTTCATCATCAATTTCCGCAACATCAATTGAAGAAAGGCGTAGTCGCGAAAGCTCAGGAACTAACTTCAAAAGCCGCTTAATCATTTTTGATAAAGTTAAATCACCAACCAAATCTTTGCCATAATCACTAATATCAACGCCTGTCAATACAACTTCTTTATAACCTTTATCAACCAATTGTTTGATCTGATCGACAATCTGCCCAAAACCAACCGAGCGGTTATTGCCGCGGCCGTAGGGAATTATGCAAAAAGTGCAACGATGATTACAGCCATTTTGAATTTGCACAAACGCTCGGCTGCGTCCTTCAAAATCCAAAACCATATGCTCAGCGGTTTCGCGGATTGACATTATATCGTTAACCCGGATTTTCTCCTGTGCTTCAGGATCAAAAAAACTAGTTCTAATCGCCTCTTTAAAAAGACGATCCTTGTGAATCACTTCTGGATTGGTATTGATATTTTCTTTTTGGCTAACGGCTAAAGACTCACTAAAGACTAAGCCATAACTCTGGCTCTCAGATTTTTCCTGATTCCCGAGCACCAAGTCAACTTCTGGCATCTTGGCGTATTTATTTGGATCAATCTGTGCCGCACAGCCAGTCACCACAATTTTAGCATCAGGATTTTCCTTCGCCGCTTTACGAATCGCCTGACGCAGCTGCCGCTCAGCTTCGGAAGTAACCGCGCAGCTATTAAAAACGATTAGATTTTCTTGACCAGATTTTTCTACCGCCTGTTTTATCAGCTCACTTTCAAAGGCATTGAGCCTACAGCCAAAAGTGATTACTTGATTCGTCTGTTGTTTTAAATTAGATTCTGTCAAGGAAAAATGTTCAAAAAATGTTCAAAAAATGAATTACGCCCAGTATTTTCAAGAAAAGCTACTAAATCTCAAGGCTAAAAACCTTTATCGCACCCCAAAAGACAATAATGGCGAGCTACTTAATTTTTGCTCTAATGATTATTTGGGTCTGGCAAAAAATAAAGCGGTGAAGAAGGCGGCGATTCAGGCGATTGAAAAATATGGGGTTGGCGCTCAGGCTTCGCGTTATGTTTTTAGCAATAATTCCTTAGCACAAAAGTTAGAAAATAAACTAGCCCAGTTAAAAAACTGTGACGCAGCAATGGTGCTGGGAAGTGGCTATTTATCTAGCGTTGGGGTTATTGCTGCTTTGGTTGGTGAAGGCGATTTTATTATTGCTGATAAATTAATTCACAGCTCATTAATTGATGGTTGCAAATTATCAGGCGCAAAATTGATGCGTTTTAGGCATAATGATTTAGAGCATTGCAGGATTTTGCTTGAGCAAAATCAGTCAAAAGTCAAAACTTTAATCATTACCGAAACCGTGTTTTCAATGGATGGCGATTTGGCAAAGGTTGATGAATTATTAAAACTCGCCAAAAAATACAATTGTTTAATTTTAACTGACGATGCTCACGGACTTGGAATTATCAAGACAATATATCCAAAATACGATTTTCACTTACAATGTGGAACCTTGTCAAAAGCGGCTGGCGGATATGGCGGATATGTTTGTGGATCAAATTTGATGATCAATTATTTACGCAATTTCACCAAACCCGCAATTTATTCTACCGCCCTTCCCGCTGCCCTTTTAGCGGCGAGTTTGAAGGCAATTGAGATTATTGCTAAGGATAAAAAATTGGGGAAAAAAGCTGTGGAAAATGCTCATTATTTTTGTGATTTAATTGGCAGCGCAAAATCGCCATCAACAATTGTGCCGATAATTATTGGTAACGCTTCTTTAACTTTAGCGATTTCTCAAAAATTAAAACAAAATGGTTTTTTGATTTCCGCCATTCGACCACCAACTGTAGAGACTGGAAAATCAAGGCTAAGAATTACATTTTGCGCTGATCATAAAAAAAACGATATTAAAAAATTAGCAGAATTAATTTTAGAATATTGCAGTTAAAAACTTTTACAGTGTTGTATTGAGGTATGAATACAGCACCACTCAGTGGCAAGGTTTTACCTCTC
>CAMDOL010000084.1 GCA_945903615.1 Rickettsia typhi
CCTTCTCTAACTAATTTTTCTCTAATGTCTTGCTCTGATTGTCTGGCGTCACTTGCAGAATTTGCCATAACAAAACCAGCTCTGCCAGTTTCATTTAAAGACGAATAAAAATCTTGAATCCACAAATAATTCGCATTATCAACCTTTGGAATGCCAAATGGATAGCGTTTATTGCCCTTGATTCTTTCTTTATCCAAGCCGCTAACATTAAAAGGGGGATTTGCCATCACAAAATCAAACCTTCCAACGCTTTTATGCTCATCTTCATAAAATGTATTACCTTGTTTTATATCGCCTTCCAGCCCATGCACCGCCAAATTCATTTTGCAAAGTTTAACGGTTTCTTCAGTTTTCTCTTGTCCATTAATGGAAATTTTATCATTAGGGTTTTGGTGTCTTCTTTTGATGAATTCTGCCGATTGAACAAACATTCCGCCACTTCCGCAGGCAGGATCAAATAATTTGCCTTTGATTGGCTTTAAAACTTCAACAATCAGGCGAACAATTGAAGTGGGTGTAAAAAATTCGCCGCCTCTTTGACCTTCTGCTCCGGCAAATTTGCCAAGAAAATATTCATAAATTTTTCCAAAAGCATCACCTTCAATATCTCCTATTTTCATTTTAGAAAAAACCTTAATTAGGGCAAAAAGAAGGTGCTTTTCAATCCTTAAGAAATTTTTTGGCAACACATCTTTAAGTGATGGATTGTCTTGTTCAATTGCGCTCATTGACTCGTTTATTGCCTTTCCTATGTCCTCGCTTTCTGGCAAGCTACTTAAATATGAAAATCTTGATTTTTCTTCTAAATATAAAACTCCTTTATCGTGAAACCAGTTCTTAGCATCTAAAGAAGCGCGGCGGCGCATCGATAAGTTTGTTAGTTCAATATTAAATTTTTCTTGTGCTTCACTAAATTTAAAATCTGCATAACGCAAAAATATTAGACCAAGAACCGGAACAGAAAATTCATTAGTTTTTAAGTCAGATTCAGCGCGCAATTTATTAGCGGCTTCCCACAGATCATTTTTAACTTTGTTGATATCATTCATAATATTTTTTAACTGGTTGCTCTTTTAGGCAATTACATTTGCACTTAAGATTTATTTTTTATAAGCCTTATTTTTTATTGGCTCTATCTATTCAAGATCTTCATTATTAATACCATTCTCTTTTGGTTTTCCAACTCTTGATAAAATATCAAATTGCTGTTCTGGTTGTAGTTGTAGTTGTTATTAATACATAAAGCAAAATACCGAATCTACATCATCAAAAAAAAATTAAATAACGCAAATTTGGCAGTAAAAAGCAGGTTTTGCGTAAGCCCTAGTATAATGCAGTTCGTTTTTGCTCATTGTGCCAGATTAGTTGATGTGAAAGCAATAATAAGGTGGGCATAAAGAAAAAGAATTGTTTGTTAAAAACTCTATAATCTTTTATGTATATTTGGTGGGTGGTACAGAACTCGAATCTGTGACCTCTACGATGTCAACGTAACGCTCTAACCAACTGAGCTAACCACCCGTTAAATAATTCAAGAACAAGATTATGTTTTATCAATTCTAAAAATCCAGATGATTTTATCACGCCAGTGTTTTATCCTGCGGCGCTCCTTAATTATTTATCCACAACATCAATGAAAAAAGCAGTTATTCTACTCAGTGGTGGTCTTGATTCAGCAACGGTTGCGGCAATTGCAGTCAAAGCCGGTTATCAGCTTTATGCCCTTAGTTTTGATTATGGGCAAAGACATATGGTTGAGCTGGAAGCGGCAAAAAAAATTGCAGAATTTTTTAAAATTAAAGAGCATAAAATCGCCAAAATTGATTTGCGGGTTTTTGGTGGAAGCGCTTTGACTGATGAGATTGATGTGCCGAAGAATCAGGCAGAATCTAATCTAATTCCGATAACTTATGTTCCAGCAAGAAACACCATCTTTCTTTCCTATTCACTTGGATATGCCGAAGTAATTGGAGCCAATGACATTTTTATTGGTGTCAACGCCGTTGATTATAGCGGATACCCAGATTGTCGCCCAGAATTTATTAATGCTTTTGAAAAAATGGCCAATTTGGCAACGGCAAGATCAGTTGGCGGACAAAGCTTGAGGATTCAAACTCCATTAATTGATTTGAGCAAAAAAGAAATTATTAAAATTGGTTTAGATTTAGGCGTTGATTATGCAATCGCTCACAGCTGTTATGATCCGATTATAAAAGCTGGAGAAGTTTATGGCTGCAAGACTTGCGACTCTTGCCAATTTCGTTTGAAAGGTTTTGCCGAAAATGGAATTAAAGACCCTTACAAATATATTTAGCTTCTTAAGGAACCTCTGAACAACTAAAACAATGTTTTAGAAAAATTGATCTTTCTGGTCTTTTTTGGCATAAATTCCATTATTTTTGGTAAAATATGGAAATATTTCACCAAAAAGTAATGAAATTTCTACTCAAAAAATCCTCAGAAATATCAATTTTTAGTTGTTCAGAGGTTCCTTAAATTTGGAAAAATAATTTGCAGTGGATTGATTTTCTTGCCAGCTTGGATGCGATGATTTAGGCTTAACAAATTTCTCTCTTCTACTTTTACATTGAGCAAATCTAAAATTTTATTTGCCGACTCCGGAATAAAAGGCAAAAGTAATAAAGCGATAATTCTAATATTTTCAGCGGTTTGAAATAAGACTTGCCTCATCTCATCAACCTTCCCTTCTTTTTTCAAACTCCACGGGGCTTGGTCGTTAAAATATTTGTTAGCGTGATTAGAAAGATCGATGATTTTTTCTAAAGCGTGATTGAAGGCTAGATGATTAATATCGCTTAAAATATATGAATAATCTTGTTGCGGCAAATGCTCACAATCGGGAATTTGGCTATCACAATTTTTGATAATCATTGACAAAGATCTTTGCGCCAAATTGCCAATATTATTGGCGAGCTCAGCGTTGACACGATTGATTAAATTTTCTCGCGAATAATCACCATCATTGCCAAAAGGCACTTCTTTGAGTAAAAAATATCTAAAATAATCAATTGCAGTTTCGCGAGAAATATTTTTTTCTACAGCATTTTCTCCCTGAACTTCTTTATATTTAAAACTTTCTAGCCAGGCAATTTCCTGATATGGATCAATCACATTTCCTAAAGATTTAGAAATTTTTTGCCCTTCATTTGTCCACCAACCGTGAGCAAAAACCCTATTTGGCAGTGGCAAATCCGCCGCCATTAGAAAGGCTGGCCAATAAACGCAGTGAAAACGCAAAATATCTTTGCCAACAATGTGAATTGGAGAATCTTCAGTATTGTGCCAAAATTTTTGATAAAGTTGATCATCGTTCTCACCAAAGTTTAGAGCTGATATATAATTAGTAAGTGCGTCAAGCCAAACATACATAATATGCTTTTCATCATTTGGCACTGCAATTCCCCATTTGAATGAGGTTCTGGAAATTGATAAATCTTTTAAGCCCGATTTTACAAAAGAAATGACTTCATTCCTTTTAGAATCTGGTTGGATAAAATCTGGCACCGCATCATAAAGAGCTAATAAATTATTTTGAAAAGCTGATAATTTGAAAAAATAGCTTTCTTCTTTATGCCACTGCACCTCTGCTCCTGTTGGTGCTTTGCCATTTACTAACTCATCTTCGCCATAAAAAGCTTCATCACGAAGAGCATACCAACCCTCATAAACATCCTTATAAATCCAACCATTTTTCTCTAACTTTTCCCAAAAAATTTGCGCTGATTTTTTGTGGCGAGCATCTGTCGTTCTAATAAAATCATTATAAGAATAACCCATAAAATCCGCCAGCTGGCGAAATTTGAGAGAAATTTCATCGCAAAATTGTTGCGGGGATTTTTCACGCGCCAAGGCAGATTTTTCAACCTTTTGCCCGTGCTCATCTGTGCCAGTTAAAAAATGAACATTGTATCCCTCCAGCCTTTTTGCCCGCGCCAAAACATCGCAAGCAAGCGAGGTGTAGGCGTGACCAATGTGAGGCACATCATTCACATAATAAATTGGTGAGGTGATGTAGAAATTTTTTTTAGTCATATTTTAATAAGGTCTAAATTTAACTGAATATAAATATTTTTGAAAATCGATAAATAGCAACTTTATCCCATTTAGATCTAAAATTTCTTTAGCATCTTCTAACGATTTATATTTGTTGGTCAACAAGATGGGAAGTTTGTCTTGGTCAAGCTCTTCTACACCCGTCTCAATATATTTGCTCAACACAAACTCAATAAACTCTTTTTGTTTGTCGTCAAGCAAGGCAAAGATAGTCGCTTGCGATGTGGCAACCCTTTCTTCTCTGGTCATGGATTGATAGTTACCATTGAATACATATTCAAGCACATCAAACAAATCGCTCTTTTCCATATTCACTAATTGCTGAACTATTAGCAAATCGCTTTTAGGAAAACCTGCCGCATCTAATTTTTCCAATAGTTTTTTTCTAGTAGTTGGTTTGCTCCAAAGTGTCTGCAATTCATCTTCGTTTTTGAAAAGGTTGGGCAATTCTCCAAGCAGATTGTTTAAAAACTCTTCTGCTGAAATAGGTTTGCCGTCCGCACTCCAAAACGAAGTTGAAATCATCGATTGTATTTCACGCTCTTTGCCATCGCGCAATTTTATTTTAATGCGTTTGCGCTTTTCTTTCTCCTCCCCTTCATATTCTTCGGTTGGCTCTTTAGGTTCTTTGGGTGAACCTACTGGTTTTGGCTCAGATTCTACCGGCTCTAATGGTTCTCCATCCCACTCTGGGTCAGCAAAGTGATGATAAGCATCTACAAAATCATAAATCGTAAAAAACTCTTTTCCATCAAACAATCTTGTGCCTCGTCCTACAATTTGCTTAAACTCTATCATTGATTTGACTGGTCGCATCAAAACTATGTTGCGAATATTTCTCGCGTCAACGCCGGTGGATAGTTTTTGCGAAGTGGTTAAAATTGTTGGGATTGTTTTTTCGTTGTCTTGAAATTCTCTTAAAAACTGCTCGCCAATTTCACCATCATTGGCGGTAACGCGCGCGCAATAATTTGGGTTGGTTGATGTTTTATACTGGTTTATTAAATCTCTAATCAATGCTGCGTGCGGTTGATTTGCACAGAAAATAATTGCCTTTTCTTTTTGATTGGCATCATCCAAATATTTTTTAACTCTAAAAGCTTCCCGCTCCATTATTTCAATGGTTCTATTAAACTCAGGCTCTTTATAAATTTTACCTTCTTCAATTTCTCCTTCAACAATATCGTCGTCGCTGGTGTAGATATAATCGTCAAGGGTTGTCTTGATGCGCTTGACTTTAAATGGCGTTAAAAAACCATCATTAATACCTTCTTTCAGAGAATAAATATAAACTGGCTCGCCAAAATATTTATAAGTATCAACATTGTCTTGGCGTTTTGGCGTGGCGGTTAATCCCAACTGAACCGCTGGCGAAAAATATTCTAAAATGCCTCTCCAATTCCCTTCGTCATTTGCCCCGCCACGGTGGCACTCATCTATGATAATAAAATCAAAATAATCTTTAGGATATTCTCCAAAGTATGGAACTGGTTTATCTTCTTTGTCTTTGCCACTCATAAAAGTTTGGAAAATTGTAAAGAAAATACTGCCATTTGTTGGCACCCGTCCGCCTTTGCGTATTTCTTTTGGGCTAATTCTAATCAATGCATCCTCTGGAAAGGCAGAAAAGGAATTAAATGCTTGGTCTGCCAAAATATTTCTATCTGCTAAAAATAATATTCTTGGTCTGCGGCTGCCATCTCGTTTTAAGTTCCAACGGGTTTGAAATAATTTCCAAGCAATTTGAAAAGCAATGGCGGTTTTTCCTGTGCCTGTGGCAAGGGTAAGCAAGATGCGATCTTTGCCTAAAGCCAAAGCTTCCAAGGTATTTTTGACGGCTATTTCTTGATAAAATCGCAATTGCCAAGTGCCTCCTTTATCCTCAAACGCAACATTGAAAAACTTCTCCCGCCATTGATTTTGCCATTGATTTTGCCCATTATTTTTAGTGGCAAAGGTTTTATTCCAAAGCTCTTCTGGCGAAAGATAATTATCAACCAAACCCTCTGCGCCTGTTTTCAGACAAATGCTGTAAATCTCTTTTCCGTTGGTGGAATAAGTAGTTTCTAATTTTAGTTTCTCGGCATATTGTTTGGCTTGTGCCACACCCTCGCCCACATTTAAATCATCGCTTTTGGCTTCAAT
>CAMDOL010000085.1 GCA_945903615.1 Rickettsia typhi
CGAAGCTGAATCTGATCACAAGGGCTACGGAATTTATCGCATCTTCCTTTGCTTGTTGCTGCAGTTTCTTGAAGATTTGTCTGATCGCGAACTTGAAAGATTCATCTGCGAGAATAATGCCGCCAGATGGTTTTGTGGTTTTGATTTAAGTTGGATTTGCGACGGGCTCATTGTGGCAAAAATTTTATGGAGAGGAAATTTTAGCACGCATTCCTGGCAAGCTCAGTGAGGAGATTTTTGCTGTTTATACAGATTATGAAAAAGATTATACGAAGCCTTACACTCTCATTATTGGCGCTAAAGTTTCAAATAATGTAAAAACCCCACAAACAATGTTTGAGCATATAATGCCAAAACAAGAATATGCAGTTTTTGCAGCTAAAGGTCTAATGCCTAAGGCAATAATTGGAGTTTGGAACGAAATCTGGGCTTCAAATATAAAACGAAAATATAGTTCAGATTTCGAGTTTTATAATGAAAAATCAAATCAAGGCGATAACTCTGAAGTTCAGATTTATATCGCAATAGAATAACCTCGGAAAATCTTAAAATATAATCCATCTACTATAAAAATTTCTTAGACACTGTTAGCTAATTAATTTTGCCTTAGATTTTAGCATTTAGATTTTGGCATATTTTTAGTGATTTTTTCTTAAACTTTTTTGGAATATCGGGAATATTTTAAAAAAATTCAAGAAAAAAAGAGCAAAAATAGGGCGAAATCTAGGGCAAAATCTAGGGCAAAATTAATTAGCTAACAGTGTCTAAAATAGTTTATTTTAATTCAGTTCTTAAATTGACACGGAATTATGGACGCTCTCCTATGTCACTTTTTTAAATTCTAAATTAACCTAGTCAAACTTTTTATTCCCAATAAAAATATGCCTACCGTCATTTAGTGTAATCCAGTGTCCATCTACAGAATCGTTATTTGAAACTTTTTTTGGTGGTTTATCTTTTAGTTTTTTATTGGCTTTGGATTTTTTAGAAAATTCTTTTTCATAGGCAGAAACTTTTTCAACATATTCTGTAATCTCTTTAACTTTTGCATCGGTTGAGCCAGCTTTTTTTAAATATTCTTTTACTATCTCCCATTTTGTCGCATCTTTTCCATCTTTTTCTGCTTCCATTTGAGCTTGGGCAATTCTTCCTTCACCAGCGTTATAAGCGGCGATAACGAATAATTTTCTTTCATTAATATCTAAAATTGCAGTTGTGAATCTTCCTTCAGATATTTGGGTTGGTTTAATTAAAGTAGAATTTTCACTAAATAATTTATTGAGGTCTGCCAAATATCTGGCGGCAATATTTGAAGCGTTATCAACATCATGTCTGATGTCATTTTTTGCTGTAATTTTTGTTTTGCTATATCTTGCAACCACCTTTGTTGTTAGTTGAAAATCACCAGATGGACCATCGATTCCTCTTTTGCTCAGTTTATCTCCAAAACTACTTTCTTGACCATAAATTGCTTCAAGGGTATTAACTGTAAAAGCATCATTATCATCAAAAACTGTCGAAGCATTTTCCAGAGCTTTTCTTTTGTGATTATTTTTGTTATCTTCAATTTTAAGCCATTTATTCATATTTGTATTTATGGTATCTTGATTTGTCATAATATTTATCGGGTTGAATTAATAAGAAACTAAAGCCAGTAATCTTTGTATTCCTTTAAAAGATATTCGTCTCTATATCTTTTATTTTCAATTTCATGATCCCTTATTTCGCATATTTTATTATCTTCTGTAATTGTTATCGAAAGCGCCTCCATGGCTGTTGGGCGTATTGTGATAGTAAGCTCGTAACTACCATCGCCACATTCATCTTTATATTTTATTTTTTTTATCTGGGTCACAATCAATTTCTCCTTAAACAATTTCAGATATTCCTCAATTGTTTTAGCTTTTGAAATGCTGTGAATTTTATTCACCTCATCACGATCACTCTTTTTTGATAAATCTAATTTTGAATAATGATCTAAAATTTCTCTCAACCTTCGAGGTGCGTAAATATTTTCAATATCAGTTATTTCGATGTAATCTTCATTTTCCTCAAAACCATAATCGAAGATTTTGGAATATGAGCTGTTGATGTTTGATAAGGATAGGGTGACGGTGAGGAGGATAATTTTGGTGATTTTCATATTTATGTGGTGAACATTAAGATGAGAAGACTAAAGCAGCTTTGTTTAAGTTTTCAAGTAAATTTTGTGCATAATACATACAAATTTTATGATAAAAAATGTTATGAATCTCCCGACTTGCCCAACCCCGCCAAAAACTTTTTCTAAACCCAATAGAATCAACCTTTTTTCTCTATCAGATAATTGGCTACAATCTTAATCAGCAATTCAGGATTGCTTCCTTTGATAAAATAATCAGTCATGCCACAAGCAAAGAAATGATAAATATCTTTTTTTTCTCCGTCTCCAGATAAGGCAATGATAGGAATATGCTGATTGGTTGTTCTGATTGTTTTTGCAGCTTCATCACCATTATAAGAAGACATGTTGATATCGGTAATGATTAGATCAAAACTATTGGGATTGCTGTGATAAGTTTCTAATAATTCCCTACCATCTTTTACCGTAGTTACAGTTAAACCATTTCTCTTTAGAATTCCTTTAGTCATTATTAAATTCATCTCTTGATCATCAGCAAGTAGGATATTTTTATTTTGAAGAATTGACTTATATTCCTCTTTGCTTCCCAAATAAGAAAACTCATCATTCCAACCAACTAACCATTTGGTAATAGTTCTAAATAAAATATTGTCAGCAACTGGTTTTTTAATAAGATCATTGGTAACGGATTTTATTTCTTCTAAATTTTGATCCAAAGAAGTGTAGGCAATTATTGGAATTTCCTTATTAAATTTGCGTATATTTTTAGTAGCTTCAATACCATTCATTTCTGGCATTTGAATATCCATCAGAATTAATGAATATTTGTTTTCTTTTGCCATAGTAATTGCTTCTTTGCCGCTTATTGCAGTATCACAAATTATATTGGCTAGGTTTTGTTCAATTCTTGATTTAGTGGTTAAAAGATTTGCTTGTTGATCATCAACTAGAAGAATTTTTCTTTTTTTGGCTTCGGTTTTTGCTCTTACAATTTCTTCTCCAGTTAATTTTGGAAATAATAAGCTGAATTTGGTCCAGCCATTTTTTTCTTCCACAGCTATTTCAGATTCAACAATAATATCACCATCAAAAATCTGCATATTTCTTTTACAAAATGCCAGACCCAGACCAGTTCCATCTTTTTTACCTGATGTAAAAAAGTCACCGAATAATTTAGGAAGGATGTGCGCAGCAATTCCGGGGCCAGTATCATGGACATAGATAGAATTATATTCTTTATTGTCGACACTTCTCGTTTCAGCCCCAACGGTCAAAATGGAATTTGGATATTGGTTTAGATAATAAAGAGCATTTTTGAGCAAATTATAAACGATGAAAGTAAAGCGGTCGTCAATAGCTTTAAAAATAAAATTATCTTTTACATTAAGTTTTACTTTTTCTTTCTCCTCTAGGCTGCGATAACCAAAAGTTTTGATTATTTTTGGCAATATCTTATCAGCACTTAAATAGGAAAAATCACTGGCCTCAATTGGTTTATTGCTTAAGTCAGCAAGGATAATATTAATCGTATTATTAGCCTCGGTAACGGAAGAGTTAATGGAAGAATTAAGATCAGTTAATTGTTGTTTGATGGTTTGGTTAATATCATCATATGCTGATTCCGATAATAATTCTTGGGATTGATTTTGAGCAAGGTTAATGGCGTTGAGTGGGTTGCGTAGTTCGTGAGCGATTGAGCCTGCAAGGGATTT
Organism: Rickettsia typhi; assembly: GCA_945903615.1. Taxonomy (GTDB): domain Bacteria; phylum Pseudomonadota; class Alphaproteobacteria; order Rickettsiales; family UBA1997; genus JAJTCH01. Next base: position 3,835 of record CAMDOL010000085.1, read on the forward strand.
TAGAGAAGCGGCTTTGTCTTCGAGATATTTGGATTTTTGTTGGGCCTCAATCCCCATGACATTACTTCGATTAAATATATAGCCAGCAGTAAGAGCGAGTCCATATATTATGGAGTGCGATAACAATAAATTGATTGGATAGATATTTATTTGATTTGTAGTAATAGAGAAAATAACTGCACCTATAACCCCGATAAATATAGCCAACAAAGCTGAAAAAATATTTGGAATAAATAAAATCACTACAAATATCATCACAATTTCTGACATTAACCAAACATCAACGAGATTATTTTTTATTAAATTTACAGTAAAGAAGAAGGGCAAGTTATAGACAACAACAAACAGCCAGTAAAGTGGTAATATTTTCTTAAATAAATTTTCCTTATACACCATAAAAAGCAGGACTGCACAACTTATCGCACCTATTATTCTGAGGGTAATATTTTCATATGGATTGGGACAAACATATGTCCACCAAAACCAATAAAAAGGGTGCGATAAGATTGCAATATATCCCAAAGCAAATAAATGATATTTATTATACTTTAGTTTACTTAACAGGTATTGATATGCTTTCATTGTAATATTTTTAGTTTGCTAGCGAGATATTGTTTCAAGGAATATTCTAAACGAAGGATAAATTAAAAAACAAAAGTTGCATTCTAAATAAATAAATTTGGCAATCAATTTTCCAGTGAGCCGTCTATATACAATGTATCAGGAATGATACATGACTATTTTGCTTTCCATCCTGAATAATCTTACAATTCATCTTATAAAAATTATCATTCATGGCTAGATAACTAATTCTTATTTCCTTTTTGCTACTCAAATAAAGCAATTCAAATAAAGATAAATGTACTTCGGAAATATAATATCTTTTTTTATTAGTGCGTTTTAATAGAAAATTTCCTGCATGACTTAATAGGTTATAGATGACAAATGCCGTTGGTAAAATCGGATATTCCCTAAAATGACCAACACATCTCTCCTTGGAAATTTCTGGCATTATTGAAAATAATTTATTATCACCAGCTTCTACATCATCAAATAGAATAGGTTCTTTATATGGGTTGTTTTTAGTTTCTATTGTATCTGAGCGATATTTGGCAAAAAGTTTATTAAAAATGGCTGTTTTAATTTTATTATAACTACAGTTTAGATGATAAATGGCATTTTTTTTATCATTAAACAAAATGCCATTTGTGGTAGCAATTTTCTTATCTACATATCCGGTTTCTACAGCTATATAAAGATTACTTTTATTGCACAAACTACTTATATTTCTTGTTTCTAAAGTTATTTTTGCATCTTTTACCAAATAGTAATATTTTTCTTCTTGGTCAAGGGCGCAAGCACAAGTTCCAAGTATTGCCATATGCCTCCCTGCTTCCCCTATGGACATCGTTACAATTTCATCATCAATAGGTTGCTCTGGAGTTATTTGAGCTATTAGAATATTTTTGTATCTGTAAATCTTTTTAAATGCAAAATAAGGCGGCGAAACACATATCTTTTCTAAAATACTGGAAATCGATAATTCCTCTGCCTCACCAAACAAAATATCAGTTAGGTTCTTCGCAACAAAATTTAATTTATCAAATCCAAAATAATTAAATTCAAAGTCGTTATTATTCATAAAATTCAAAATTTAAGTTATTAAAAAAATTAAAGGGAACCTATTTCAAGAATTAGAAATAGATCCGAGTTAATTTATCTTAAGAACTAAATTTGAGTGAATAATTTTTGATTTTGTTATGATTATTGTAGAAAATTGATACTTCTATTTAATTGCTCTATGCGGTTTTTTATTTTTTAATCTTTTGAGGAGTCTTATGTCGAGTGAAAATAAAATTGAGTTCTATTTTTTTAAGGGCTTCAGCGGAAAAATTCGCAACGGATTTAAGGCATTTTTCCAGAGATGTTCATACTTTTTCAGATGAACAACTTATCGGAATAGTTTTGTATTGCGATCACATCCGAGATAATATGCATTACTGTCCGGTTAACTTTTTTGCTGTTCAGAGGTTCCTTAATTACCGTCGGTTTTAACCGACGGATAGAACTAACTAAAATAAGGGCTTTAGCCCAATACTTCTGATGTCGGGCTAAAGCCCAGTTTTTCTTAATCTCTTAACCATCGGTTAAAACCG
>CAMDOL010000086.1 GCA_945903615.1 Rickettsia typhi
TGCCTAGTGATCCCAAAATATCCATACCTTGAGTTCCGACCATCCAAGAAATAAAGCCAAAAACACCAATTGGAGCTAGAAGAACAATTAGTTCAATCATTTTAAACATTATCAAATTAACACTGTGGATAATTTCTTTAACGGGCTTAGCTTTATTGCCCATCATATTGATAACAACGCCAGTAAAAATTGAAAATACAATGATCTGTAAAAAATTATCATTAGTAAATGCTCTAAAAATATTGGTTGGTATTAAACCCATCAAAAATTCTTGGACTGTTGGTGCGTTTTTGTGTTCAACCGCAACTTTAGCAATGCTGCTCAAATCAACTCCAACTCCAGGTTCAAAAATTGTGCTAACAGTTAAGCCAATTGCAACTGCAAAAGTGGCGGTGGCAATATAGATTAAAAAGCCTTTAATACCAACTCGTGTGGCTGAATGGCCAGAATCCATTGATGTTATACCGGCAAGAAGTGCAAAAAATATCAAAGGCACAATCACCATTTTGATTAGATCGATAAAAATAGTGCCAAGAATCTTGAAAGACTCTGCTTGATTTGGAAAAAGAAAGCCGGCTATAACGCCCAAGATTAAGCCAATAATAACTTGTTGCCATAGTTTTAACTTCATTTGAATCCTTATAATTTGTTTGATGCTTAAGATTTAAGCTGGGCAGTAAATTGTTTTCTTTAAAAGCTTAATTGGGCTTTTGAATTAAAATTAACTCTAATAGGACTTAAAATACAAATTTGCTTTTATAAACAAATTTATTGTTATTGATTTTTTTTTGACGAGGGGTTTTATCAAAGAAATACATAGACCGAGCCAAAAAAAATCAATAACAATAAATTTGGCAGCAAAAAGTAGGATTTGAGCAGGCTCTATCTAAAATAAAAAGCAAATCAAAAGAAAGAAGGCATCCTATAAATCGAAAATCCAAATGTCAAATATAAGTTCTTTGGGGTCTGTTATTAGCCATCAAATCTATTGACCTCAACAATTTTTTTTGACATTCGAAGGATTGACATTATTTCTTCCAAATGCTCCGTATTCTTGACTCCCATATCGATTACCACTTCAAAAAAATCGCTGGAGCGATTATTAATTTTGATATTGTTGATATTGATTTTTTTGCGAGCAATGATACTGCTCACATCAGCCAAACTTCCTGAAGTATTGTGCATTACGACCATAATTCTGCTTTGATATAACTCGCCATCGTCATTAATTTTCCAACAAACATCGAGCAATCTTTGCGGATTTAGTGCGATGGCTTTTAAATTGTGACAAGTACGATTGTGAATGGTAACCCCAGTTCCGGTGTTAATCACGCCAGCGATATCATCACCAGGAATTGGGTGGCAGCAGCCGGCAAAATGCATTGCCATTCCCAAAATCAAACCTTCAATGGGTAATGAATGTTTGTTGGGGGATTTTTTAAACCATTCATCTTTGCTCACCTTTTCTTTTTTTGTTTTTTTCTGATTATCGTCTTGATATTCTGGATACACCGCTTTTAGCACTTCATTTCTAGCTACCAAACCCTCGGCGACAAAAACATAAAGATCATTCAAAGTTTTTTTGTTAAAGTTTTTTAAAACTCCTTCGAGTAATTTGTCATTAATTTCCAAATTACGCGCTGCAAAAAATTTATGCAAAATTGCTCTGCCCAAAATTATATATTCAGCTGACTTTGCGTTTCTGATAAAATGTTTAATCGCTACTTTTGCTTTAGAGGTAATTACAAATTGTAACCAGCTTGATAAAGGTTTGCTATTTTTATTGGTAATAATTTCAACTTGATCACCGTTGTCGAGTTTTTGTCTTAAAGGTGCAATCACGCCATTAATTTTTGCGCTTACACATTTATTGCCAACTTCGGAGTGTACCGCATAAGCAAAATCAATTATTGTTGCTCCAAATGGCAAATTAAAAATATCACCTCCTGGTGTGAAGCAAAAAACCTGATCTTTATGAATTTGAATTTTATGATCACGCAAAACCTCAGAAGCATCATCCATCTGTTCAAACAAGCTAATTAATTCACGGATCCATTTATATTGCTCATTTTCATTTCCAACTTTAACTTTTTCTTTATAACTCCAATGCACTGCCACACCCATCTCGGCGACCTGATGCATTTCTTTGGTTCGAATTTGAATTTCAATTTTTTTATTTTGAGGACCTAAGACCGAAAGGTGAATTGAGCGATAACCATTTTCTTTGGGAGTGCTGATGTAATCTTTAAAACTACCGGGAATCATATTGTAGTTGGAATTAATCACGCCTAAAACTGCATAGCAATCACCAATATTTTCTACCACAATACGAAACGCCATAATGTCGTGCAAATGACTGAAGCCAACATTCTGGCTTTTCATCTTATTCCAAATTGAATAAGGTTTTTTTTCACGACCGGAAATTTCAAAATTTATTTTGCTGGCTGCGAGTTTTTCTTTTAAGTCAAAAATAATTTTTTCGATAACATCTTTTTTTGATTCTTTTAGCTCAACAAGTTTAGTAATTATATAATCCCGTGCTTCCGGATTTACTTGTGCAAAAGAAAGTTCTTGCAGCTCATCACGAATTTTATACATTCCAATTCGCGCGGCTAGTGGCGCATAAATTGTCAAACTTTCACTAGAAATACGCACGCGGCGCTCCTCCGATTTTATAAAATCAATAGTTTGCATATTATGCAGGCGATCAGCGAGTTTTACCAATAAAACTCGAATGTCTTGTGACATAGCCATTAACAATTTGCGGAAATTTTCGGCAGCTTTTTGATTGGAAGATAAGGATTCAATTTTACTTAATTTGGTCACGCCATCAACTAAGTTGGCGATATCTTCACCAAATTTTTTTTCAATAAATTCCAAAGTAACGCCTGTATCTTCAACTACATCATGCAAAAGCGCAGTTATAATTGAGGTAGCATCAAGGTGGTAGTCAACGAGAATTTCAGTGACGGCTAACGGATGAGAAAAATAAGGTTCGCCCGAGGAGCGAGTTTGGGATTGGTGAGCCTCAGAGGAGAGATTGTAAGCGTCTAAAACCAGCTGTTCATCAAAATTGGTATAATATTTTTTAATTTTTTCTACCAATTCATGACCAGTGATCATAATTTTTTAATCATCAACTTCAATATTATCGTCAACAAAAGTGTTATCTTTTAGAACCATATTTTGGCTTTCAATTTCTTCAATAATGATCTCTTCAGAGCCAGAGCTGGCAAGCAATTCACCATAATTAACGATGCCGCGGTTTTTGATATTGCGAACAATATTTTTACGAATGTTATCAACATCAACAATTTTATCGCCAATCTCCCGCAGAGAAATGACTGCTGGTTTTTCTTTGCGATCTAAGCTGGTTGCTGCTCCAGATAAAATGCTTTTGGCGCGGTTGCTAGCAACCAAACAAAGCTCAAAACGATTAGGAACAACAACAACGCAATCTTCAACTGTGACTCTAGCCATAAAACGTCTGAAAAAATTATGAAAAATTATTAATGGATTTTGAAAGGAAAGGCGGTTAAGTTAAACCACCTTCGCCCCAAAATCAAGTTTTTTATTCTTTTTCTCAATGTCAATTACCATTCATTCATCCGCCGATTTTATCAAAATGCGTCTTGCTGGCTCTCTTGCTGCGCAGATTTTGGATTATATAACCGACTTTGTGGAAGTTGGCATTACAACTGACGAGCTCAATACTTTGTGTCACAATAAAATTGTTGAAGCTGGTGCAATTGCCGCTCCGCTGAATTATAAAGGCTTTCCCAAATCAATCTGCACCTCCGTTAATCATGTGGTTTGTCATGGCATTCCATCAGATAAAAAATTAAAAGACGGTGATATTGTTAATATTGATGTGACGGTAATTCTGGACGGTTGGTATGGCGATACGAGTCGTATGTATTATGCGGGCAAGCCTTCAATCAAAGCCAAAAGGCTTTGTGATGCAACTTATGAGGCGATGATGATTGGAATTGAACAGGTGAAGCCGGGCAATAAATTGGGTGACATTGGTTTTGCCATTCAAAATTATGCTGAAAATCAGGGGTTTTCTGTGGTTAGAGATTATTGCGGGCACGGCATTGGCAGGGTTTTTCACACCGAGCCTAATGTTTTGCATTATGGAAAAAAAGATACCGGTCTAGTTTTGCAAGAAGGAATGTTTTTTACCATCGAGCCTATGATTAACGCTGGAAGCTGGGAAACAATTTTGAACAAACACGACGATTGGACGGTCACAACCAGAGATAAATCTTTATCAGCGCAGTTTGAGCACACCATTGGCGTAACCAAAAACGGTTATGAAATTTTTACTAGCTCACCAAAAAACCTAAATTTCCCGCCTTATAAAACATTATAAATCAGAATATGTTTGAGCAAACCTTTAAAAATATTGACGACATATTGCATAAGGATGCGGGTTGTGGCAGTGAACTGGATTATGTAGAACAGACTTCTTGGATTTTGTTTCTCAAATATTTGGACGATTTAGAGAAGGACAAAGCCACAGCAGCCGAACTTTCAGACAAGACTTACACCAACATTATTAGTTCAGAATTTCAATGGAGTAAATGGGCGGCACCCAAAGACAAAGACGGCAAACTCGACCACCACAAAGCCTTAACAGGCGATGACCTAAAAGATTTTGTGGACCTCAAACTTTTCCCTTATCTCAAAAAATTCAAAGCCGATGCGACAAGTGCTGACACTATTGAATATAAAATAGGCGAAATATTTTCTGAACTAAAAAACAGAATTCAAAGCGGCTACAATTTGCGTGAGGTTATCAACCGCATTGACGAACTGCGGTTTAGAACCCACGCCCAGAAGCACGAAATGAGCCATTTATATGAGTCCAAAATACAAAATATGGGCAATGCTGGTCGTAATGGTGGAGAATATTACACGCCGCGACCTTTGATAAAAACCATTGTAAAAGTTGTAGCCCCCGAAATAGGACAAAAAATTTATGACGGCGCAGTAGGATCGGCGGGCTTTTTGGTGGAAGCCTTTGAATATTTGAAGCACAGTAAAAAACTAACGACCACTGATGTCGCCACTTTACAGAAAAACACCTTTTACGGCAAAGAAAAAAAATCATTGGCTTATATTATAGGCACAATGAATCTGATTTTGCACGGTGTGGAAGCCCCAAATATTATTCATACCAACACCCTTGCTGAAAACCTTGCCGATATACAGGAGAAAGACCGCTATGATATTGTGCTTGCCAACCCTCCATTTGGAGGAAAAGAAAGAGCCGAAGTGCAACAAAACTTCCCCATAAAAACTGGTGAAACCGCCTCTTTGTTTTTGCAACATTTTATTAAGATTATGAAAGCCGGTGGCAAAGCTGGCGTGGTTATCAAAAATACTTTTTTAAGCAATACTGATAATGCCTCTGTGGCATTGCGTAAACATTTGTTGGAAAGTTGTAATCTCCACACCGTTTTAGATTTGCCAAGCGGAACCTTTACTGGCGCGGGTGTAAAAACCGTTGTGTTATTTTTTGAAAAAGGATCTTCAACAAAAAAAGTTTGGTTTTACCAATTAAATTTAGATCGAAATTTAGGCAAGACCAATGCTTTAAGCGAAAAAGATTTAGCCGATTTTGTGGAATTACAAAAAACAAAAGGCGAAAGTGAAAACTCGTGGAATATTGATATAAAAAACATTGACCAAAGCACATTTGATCTAAGTGCCAAAAACCCAAATAAGAAAGAAGCCGCCGCTTTGCGCCAACCGCAAGAAATTTTAGAAGAAATGAAAGCATTGGACCTTGAGAGTGCGGAGATTTTAGAAAAAATTAAAATATTATTTTAAAAATGAAAAATAATATTTTAGAAATTGCAAAACCCACTCAAGATCAATCACGATTTATTGCTTTTTTTGATGAATGTGGCGATC
>CAMDOL010000087.1 GCA_945903615.1 Rickettsia typhi
GAAAAATTGATCTTTCTGGTCTTTTTTGGCATAAATTCCATTATTTTTGGTGAAATATGGAAATATTCCACCAAAAAGTAATGAAATTTCTACTCAAAAAATCCTCAGAAATATCAATTTTTAGTTGTTCAGAGGTTCCTTAAAAACAGAAAATTATATCGAAAAAATTTCTGATACCTGTTGAACCATTTGTTGACAAGGGTTTTAAGAGCTTTAGTGTTTGGCTAACCAGACAGTATTGGGTTGAAGCCCATTTTTTATGGTTACTTAACTATTATCTTTTATGAATATTCTTATCACTGGTGCAACCAGCGGACTGGGATCGGCTTTGGCGGAGGTTTATGCTGAAGCGGGAAACATTCTTTTTCTCACCGGTCGTAATCAAGAAAAATTAAATCATATCACTAAAATTTGCCAAGATAAGCAAGCGCAAGTCATTAGTAAAACCATTGATATTAAAGACGGGAAAACAGTTAAAGACTGGATTAACCAAATTGGTCAAGAATTTCATTTGGATTTGGTAATTGCTAATGCCGGCATTTCAGCCGGAACTTCTTCGGGTTCAGAAAGTGAAAATCAAATTAAAGAAATTTTTAGCACTAATATTGATGGGGTTTTAAACACTATCAATCCTGCAATTGGCGTGATGGAAAAACAGAAAATCAAAATTAAGTATAAAGGTCAAATTGCGATTATTTCTTCACTAGCTGGCTTTCGTGGGTTGCCAAGCTCGCCGGCATATTCCGCCAGCAAAGCTTGCGTGCGAGTTTATGGCGAAGCTCTGCGTGGCTCGCTAGTGTCGTTGGGAATTGCGGTAAATGTGGTTTGTCCTGGTTATATAAAAACCCCGATGACGGATGTTAACGATTTTCCAATGCCATTTTTAATGAGTGCTAGAGCGGCGGCAGAAATTATCAAAAAATCTCTTGCTCAAAATAAATCCCGAATTGCCTTTCCATTTCCACTATATTTTATAGTTTGGCTCGCAACTTTAATTTCCACTACAATCACCGATCCAATTTTCGCCAAATTACCCAAGAAGAAAAGTTTGTAAATAATGATAATAATTTTACTTCTCTTTAGCACCTTCCTTTTTACATTTTCTGCCGGTATTAATGCAGTTTCTTTTCCGCTAATTCTTTATCAACATCAAGTTTCTCCCGCCACAATTGGGTTGATTGAGGGTGTGGAAATTTTAGCGGGAGTATTGATTGCTAAATTTGTATATGGTCTCAGCCATAAAATTGGGACTTTAAGAATAATGCTGATTTTTGCTGCAATTGAAGCGTCAATGATTTTGATTTTGCCGTTATATTATAGTTTTTGGTGGTGGATTTTTTTAGTTTCTATTTCGGGATTATCGTGGTTTATAATTATCGCCCTCAGGCAATCATGGATCAATATTTCAACTTCCAATAATCGTCGTTCAGTGATTTTAGCTCTGAATAGCACAATGATTTGCGCTGGCTTTGCGCTTGGTCCGGTGTTAGTAAAAATTATTGGTGCGGGAGAATATGTGGTGTTTGTAATTTCGGCAATTTTAGTTTTTATCAGCTGCTTTTCTTTGCTGTTGATTAAAAAGCACCAACCACAATTAGATACCAAAAAAACTTATTATTTACAAATTATTAAAACCCATAAAAATAGTTTTATAGCTAAGTTTTTACTTGATTTGCAGGCGATAGTAATAATTTTATTTACAGTAATTTACGGAATTAAAAATGGACTTAGTGCTGAAAATTCTGGAATTTTAGTTAGTGCTTTTATGCTAGTTGGGTTAGCTGATTTATTGATTGGGTGGATGATTAATAATAAAGAATTACAAAAATATATTAATTTTGGTTTTTTAGGTGCTCTATCAACAATATCATTTTTGCCTTGGGCAATCAGCAATTATTATTTAGCAATTCTGGTTTATATAATTTACGGGTGGTTTATTAGTTTAATTTTTATCTCAGTGATTACTAAGGTAAATCACAATCAAAATGCCGAAGATCTCATTGCGACCAACTCCGCATTTCAAGCAATTGGGGGTTTGGGAGCTCTTTGTGGAACTTTATTAGTAGGAATTTTTATGCAGATTTTTGATGCGGTGGGTTTCGTGATACTAATAGTTTTGGCTAATCTGGTTTATTTTTTGGTTACTTTGGTAACCAAAAAATAATTTATATTGGCAAAGATTGGAGGGGAAATTTGCGATATTTGATCCACAAAGCGATGATGGTTCTGGTTAAAACTATCGCTGAGAACATTGAAGATAAAATGCCAATGGTGAGCGTGACCGCAAAACCACGAATAGCGCCACTGCCAAAGATATAAAGCAATGAGGCGATGATTAAAGTGGTGATATTGGAATCTAAAATTGTTCGAAAAGCTTGTGAAAATCCAGCATCAATGGCAATCATAATTTTTTTGTTATGATGTCGCGCTTCTTCTTTCATCCGTTCAAAAATCAACACATTGGCATCAACCGCCATACCCATAGTTAGCACAATACCAGCAATTCCTGGTAAAGTTAAAGTGGCTCCAAGCCAAGATAAGAAAGTGAGAATCATGGCAATATTGATCAGCAAAGCAACATTGGCAATCAGCCCAAAAAATCCGTAAAATAAAAACATAAAAGACGCGACTAAAGCAAAGCCATAAATTGCGGCGGCGGTTCCGTAGCGAATTGAATCAGCGCCAAGTGAAGGACCAACTGTCCTTTCTTCAATCACATCAATGGGGGCGGGAAGGGCGCCAGCGCGAAGCAATAACGCTAAGTTATTAGCATCTTCAGTTGTAAAGCTGCCCGAGATAACCCCAGTTCCACCAGTGATCACTGAATTAATTTTTGGAGCAGTGATAATTTTTCCATCTAAAACAATCGCAAAAATTTTGCCAATATTATCGGTAGTAATTTCAGCAAATTTTCTGGCGCCAAGATAATTAAATTTAAATGAAACCGCTGGCTGAGATTCATAAAAGGTTGCATTGGCGTCAACCAATAAATCGCCAGTTAGAATGGGTGTTTTTTTGATCAGATAAGTTCTTCCACCAGTATCTTGAATTTTGGCGATATCGTAATCCATATTATATTCGGTGAAGTTATCATCGAAAGATTTATCAACTACAAAATGGAAAGTGAGTTTAGCGGTCTTGCCTAGTAAATTCTTGATCTCTTGTGGGTTTTGTACTCCAGGAACTTGGAGTAAAATTCGGCTATTGCCTTGGGCTTGAATGATTGGTTCTTTGGTGCCGGTTTCGTCAATTCTTCTTCGAACAATTTCAATTGATTGCTGCACCAGATCTTTTTGCATCTTTACTCGATGAGCATCTGAATAAGACAGAAATAATTTGTCATTGTTACTATCAATACCAATATCGTTATCAAATTTTCTGACAATTTTTTTTGCTTTATCAACATAGCTATCTTGCGAAAAAGTAAAAACAATTTTGCTGCCCTGAATTTCAGAAATAGAATTTAGTCCACCTTCGATGAAGTTGCGCTTTAGCTCGTCAGTTAAGTTGCCGAGCTGTTCTTTTAAATAATAATCAAAATTAACTTGTAGTAAAAGATGGGCACCGCCTTGTAAATCAAGACCTAAATTCACTTTGCTGTTGGGCAAATATTTGTAAGGCTTAATGTCTTTTTTGGACTCAGAAATGAAATTGGGAAGGCTATAAACAATGGAGACAATACAAACGATTAAAACGCCAAAAGCCTTTAATGGTGAGAAGCGAAACATATTATTTTTTCTTTTTGTGAGATTTGTGTACCAAAGTTTTATCTCTGATAACATCAGAAATGCTTGGTTTTAAAATTTTGATCACCACATTGCTGGCAATTTCCAAATCAACAGTGTTTTCTTTAGTGTCGATTGCTTTTACTATGCCAAAAATTCCACTATTGGTATGAACTTTATCCCCATTTTTCAGAGTGTTTAAAACATTTCGATGTTCTTTCATCTTTTTTTGTTGTGGGCGAATGAGAAGAAAATAAAATACTAAAAATATTAAAATGAGTGGAATAAAATTTGTAAGTCCAGCCGTTGCAGCGGGAGCTGCAGAAGTTGCGACCGTGTCAGCAAAACTATCGGAGATAAAAACATTAGAAAAAAAACTGATCATAGCTATAGAAAATGTGGTTAAAATGAAAGGCGGAAGATTAACGAGGTGGTTATTAAAATCAAGGAGTTAGAGAGCTGCTTTCAAGCCGATATCTCTGCGAAAAAAACCGCCATTCCAATCAATCAAATCAACTGCCTTGTAAGCATCAATACGAGCTTGTTTGATATCTTCTGATAAAGCGACAACACCCAGAACTCTGCCACTAACTGCTAATATTTGGTTGCCTTTTTCCCCTTTGGATTTTTTAGTTCCGCTGTGAAAAATTAAAATATTTTCTGCAGAATTTTCGGCAGCAACTAAATTTCCAATCTCGGTATTTTTTTGATATTCTTCCGGATAACCTTTGGCAGCTAGAACCACGCAAATCGATGATTTTTTGCTAAATTCAATTGTCTGATTTTGTAAATTGCCATTCACAGTTGAACACATTAATTGCAGTAAATCAGTTTTTAATCTCGGTAACAGTGATTGAGTTTCAGGATCTCCAAAACGGGTGTTAAATTCTAATAATTTTGCTCCATCTTTAGTTAAAATTAATCCAGCAAATAAAATTCCCACAAACGGGCAGCCCAAATCTTGCATAGCTTGCAGAGTTGGATAAATCGTTTCGTGCATTATTTTTTCTTGCAAAGCATTATCAACAAAAGGCGAGGGGCTATAAGTTCCCATTCCACCAGTGTTTAAGCCAGTGTCGCCTTCGCCAACTTTTTTGTGATCGCCAGCTGTGCCTAAAAATTTGGCGTTTTTGCCATCACAAATTGCAAAAAAACTGACCTCATTACCTTCTAAAAATTCTTCAATGATTAGAGTTTTTCCTGCACTACCAAATTTACCACCGAAAATTTCTTGAATGGCATTTTGTGCGGTTTCTAAGTCAAAAGCGATAATCACGCCCTTGCCAGCGGCGATTCCGTCGGCTTTTATCACGCAAGGAATACCAATCACATCTAAATATTTTATTGCTAAATCAGCATTATCAAAAGCCTGATATTTGGCGGTAGGAATTTTATAATCGTCGCAGATTTTTTTAGTGAAGGCTTTTGAACCTTCTAATCTTGCGGCATTTTTACTGGGCCCAAAAGCCTTGATATTAGCAGCTTGCAAAGCATCAACTAAGCCTTCAACTAAAGGTTGCTCTGGACCAACCACAACTAAATCGATTTTTTCTTGCTGACAAAAATTGATAATTTCTACAAAGTTAGAAATGTTAATATCGGTGATGCAGCGAGCAATTCCGTCAATTCCCGCGTTTCCGGGCAAGCAAAAAATTTCGGCAAGCAAATGTGATTTTTTTAGCCCATAAATAATCGCGTGTTCTCTTCCGCCCGAGCCAATAACCAGAACTCTTTGTTTGTTCATAAATGTGTTTTGATATTTAGGGAACCTCTGAAAAACTAAAACAATGTTTTAGAAAAATTGATCTTTCTGGTCTTTTTTGGCATAAATTCCATTATTTTTGGTGAAATATGGAAATATTCCACCAAAAAGTAATGAAATTTTTACTCAAAAAATCCTCAGAAATATCAATTTTTAGTTGTTCA
>CAMDOL010000088.1 GCA_945903615.1 Rickettsia typhi
AACTAAGCCACTTGTCACACCTTTCAAAGAAATGTATAAAGCTGGCAAAAATCTTACGAAAAAATCATATGAAGGTGAGGCCAGAAAAGAATTATTTCCCGAAATCTCTACCCACCAAGATGACGGAAACAAGAGTGCTGCTGAATCTCGAAAAGAATGGGATAAGGGCGATTATATTAACTCTTCTTTGAAAACCGCCGAATCATGGGGTGAATACGCCTTAGATAAAATAACATCTCCTTATAATGATGAGCAGAAAGATGCGATCAAAGATCGTGCTGAAGAAATGTACCAGCAAAAAAAATACGAAAAGCCAGTCAGCAAAGAAACTATAGATTTTGTGGGCCGTTCTAAGTCTTCATCCGCTCCAGACAATGCAGAACCACTTCCTGCTCCACCTCCTGTTTGGATGGGCAATGACGAACAACCTCCTGCTCCACCTCTTGTTTGGAAGGGCAATGACGAACAACCTCCTGCGCTAGAAAATAAAGGCACAGACCAAAAACCTCTTATAAACAATCAAGGCAATGACAAAAACCAGCCCTGAATTAAATATTGAAATTATCTAACCCAACTATATAATTCACCGCCAAATTGTTATCTACTTTTTAATCTATTTTATGAATCAAAAACTATTCAACTCTGCTGCTTTGTTCAGCGCTAACCTCACCTTCATTCAAGAATTATTTTCTAAATACCTCAATGATAAAAATTCAGTAGATCAAGATTGGCAAGGTTTCTTCGCTGATAACTTTGACGATATAAATGCTATTTTAAAAGATAATAAAGGCGCAAGCTGGGCAAATCGTAATTTAAAAGTTGTTGGCAGTGAAGATTTTGATATTTCTTCAGTTGCTAAAAAAGAGGTAAAAAAAGATTTAAAAGCACCAATAGTTGCCGCCCCTACCCCAATAAACAATCCACTCTTATCCATTCAAGTTGGCAATTTAATTTTAGCTTATAAAAGATTTGGTCATTTAGCCGCCAACCTTGATCCTCTTGGTTTAATGCCTAAAAGAGCGGTTCCAGAATTAACTTTACAATTTCATAATATCAGCACCAACGATTTGGATCAGGAGGTTGAGCTCTCTGGCTTGCTTGGTTTTAAAAAAGCAAAAATTTCTGATGTAATTTCAAAACTAAATCACGCCTACAAAAACACTATCGGCTCCCAATTCACTTATATCAACGACACCCAAATTAAAGACTGGCTCGCCACCGAAGTTGAAAATGCCATTACGACTCCTTTAAGCCAAGCTGAAAAAATTAAAATTCTAAAAGAAATTATTAGAACCGAAAGATTTGAACAATTCCTCCACAAAAGATTCCCTGGAGCAAAAAGATTTTCGGTTGAAGGTGGAGATTCCTCAATCAACGCAATTGAAAAAATTATTGATGTTGCAGGTAAAAGTGGGGTCAAAAAAATTATGCTAGGAATGGCACACAGAGGCCGCCTGAATGTTCTAACTGGAGTGATGGGAAAACCTTACAGCCAAATTCTAGCTGAGTTTCAAGGCACTCCAGGCATTTCTGCTGATCTTACTAAATCTGGCGATGTGAAATATCATATGGGTTATTCTTCTTCCAGAAACATCGATGGCAAAAAAGTTGATTTGTCTTTAGCTTTCAACCCTTCACATTTAGAAGCAGTCAATCCAGTTGTTGCCGGCAGAGTGCGCGCTACTCAAGATATTTATCAAGACAAAACCAGAAGCGAGGCTTTGGCACTTCTAATTCACGGTGACGCCGCTTTTGCTGGACAAGGAAGTGTGGCAGAAGCTTTGATGATGAGTGGCATTAAAGGTTATGATGTTGGCGGAATTTTACATTTGATCATCAATAACCAAATTGGCTTCACCGCTAATCCAGAAGATTCAAGAAGCACAACTTACGCCTCTGATTTAGCCAAAGGAATTGACGCCCCAATCTTCCATGTTAACGGGGATGATGTTGAGGCAGTTGTCAGAGTGTCTGAAATCATCACTAAATATCGCCAAATTTTCAAAAAAGACATTGTGATGGATTTAATCTGCTATCGCAAATATGGCCACAATGAAGGAGACGAACCACTTTACACTCAGCCAATTATGTATGGCGAAATTAAAAGCCATCCAAGTTTGGAAACAATTTATTCTAACCAATTAATTTTTGAAGGCGCAATTTCTCAAGCTGAGTATCAAAAATTAGTTGACGAATTTAATAATTATTTGAGCAAAGAATTTGATCTGGCGCCAAATTTTAAAGCCAAAGACGGCGATTGGCTTAAAGGTGATTGGAAACACATTCTTGCTAACGATAGCAGCATTCCTCAGACCAAAGTCTCCACTAAAAAACTTCAAGAATTAGCAAAAAAAATTAATCAAATTCCCCCAAGTTTTAATGCTAATCCAAAAATTGCTAAACAATTAGAAGATCGTCAAAAGGCAGTTGCAGAAGGCGAAAATATTGATTGGGGAAATGGCGAAGCTCTAGCCTTTGCCACTTTACTTGATGAAGGGTTTCCAATTCGTATCACCGGTCAAGATTCTGGTCGTGGCACTTTCTCACATCGCCATTCAGTTCTGCATGATGCTGTTAACGGCAGCGAATATTTGCCACTCAATAATTTGGCAAAAGATTCCATCAAATATGAAGTTCATGATAGCTTGCTTTCTGAATTGGCAGTTCTTGGTTTTGAATATGGCTATTCACTAGCAATGCCCAATTCATTAACAATTTGGGAAGCCCAATTCGGCGATTTTGCTAACGGCGCGCAAGTGATATTTGACCAATTCATTTCTTCAAGTGAAGTTAAATGGCTGAGAAAATCTGGTTTGGTTTGCCTTTTACCCCACGGCTATGAAGGACAAGGCCCAGAACATTCATCCGCAAGGTTGGAACGCTTCTTACAAATGTGTGCTAACGACAATATGCGGGTGGTCAACATCACCACTCCAGCAAATTTCTTCCACTGCTTACGCCGTCAAATTCACTCGAAAGATCGCAAGCCTTTGATTGTAATGTCGCCAAAATCTTTGTTGCGCCACAAATTAGCAGTTTCAAAATTAGCTGATTTTTCTGAAAACAATTTTCAAACAATTATTGGCGAGACTGAAAAACTTGCTGCGGACGACAAAATAAAAAGAGTTGTTCTTTGCTCCGGCAAGGTTTATTACGACTTGCTTCAAGCCAGATCTGATAAAAAAACCAATGCCAGTGAAAATAATATTGCTTTGCTCAGAGTTGAACAAATTTATCCTTTCCCAACAGAAGAGTTGAAATCAGAACTTAAAAAATATAAAAATGCTGAGATTGTATGGTGCCAAGAAGAGCCCAAAAATATGGGTTCATGGCATTTTGTGAATGAGCTTTTGGAAGAAGTTTTGATTGAAATTAAAGCTAAAACTTCAAGAGCAAAATATGCTGGCAGAGTTGCCTGTGCTTCTCCTGCCACTGGCTATGGAAGCTATCACGCTCGCGAACAAAAAGAATTGATTGAAGAAGCTCTTAGCTAATTTCCTCAATTAATAATTAACTTAAAAACCAACTAAACATTGATAATGACTAAGGAGGCAAAATTCTCAGTTAAATATGACGGCTATGGACTAGAAACAAATTCTATGGACGTAAGAGACTTAGGTCCTGCATTAATGAGTTTAGGGTCTGTTTTTGATGCTGCCAACAGAGTTACAAATGGCAACAATCAAACTGTAAAGTTGCATGTTAAAGCCTATTCACCAGGTTCATTTGACATATCATTTGTTCTACAAGTTGCAGAGGGTGCCAAAGATTTACTAGTGACTGACTACTCTAATGCGGCTAATAATTTAATGGGTCTAATAACTGGTTCTGCAGCCTTCGGTGGTGGAATATTCTGGTTAATCAAAAAACTTAAAGGAAAGAGTCCAGACAAAATTGGCCAACCAAGTGAAGGTTTTATAGAGATAGAGTTTGAAACAATAAAGCTCAATATTCCAACAAAATTATTAAGATTATATCAAGATGGTGAGGTTCGTAAAGCGGCTGAAAAAGTTATTAAGCCACTTGAGAATGACGGAATAAATCAATTTGAAATTATTGATGAAACACGATCTTTAATCAAAATTACTAAGGACGAATTGCCATACTTTACTTGCCCAACCACAGAGGAGGAGAAGGTCATTGAAACGGAGCACAGAGCCGCATACTCAATTGTTTCAGTGACATTTAAAGAGGATAATAAATGGCGCTTGTTTGATGGCAATAATACCGTAAATGTGCTAATGCGAGACGAGGTTTTCTTAAATAAAATTGAAAATAGCGAAATATCTTTCGCCAAAGGAGATATTCTGATTTGCGTTATAAGAACTAAACAATGGAGAACTAATCTTGGACTTAAAACTGAGCATGAAGTAATTAAAATAGAAGAACACCAATCCGCCTTAAAACAACTTTTATTATTTTAACCTAACCAAAAAACATATGACAATAGAAATTAAAGTCCCCGCCCTTGGAGAATCAGTTAGTGAAGCAGGAATTGCTAAATTATATAAAAAAGTTGGCGATAGCGTAAAAGCCGATGAAATATTGGTGGAACTCGAAACCGACAAAGTCACTTTAGAAGTTAACGCACCAAAAAGTGGCGTGATTACTAGCTTATCGGTTGCTGAGGGTGACAATGTCAAAGTTGGTGATTTAATCGCCGTGATGCAAGAAGGTCTTGCCAGCATTGCACAAGCTCCAGCACAAGTTGAAGTATCAAAATCTGAGGCACCAAAAGCTCCAGCAAAAACTGAAAACCCCGCCAATCAACACCTTTCGCCCGCTCCACAAAGATTGGTTGCTGAAAATAATCTTAATTCCGCTGCAATTTCTGGCTCTGGAAAAGATGGCAGAATCACTAAAGGTGATGTTCTGGAAGCTATGGCCAACGGCTCTGCAAACCATTCTACAGCAAATAATTCTACAACAAATAATTCTTTGGCCTTGGCAAAACCAGCCGCAAATTTTGGCGAAAAGCCAGTTGAAAGAGTTAGAATGTCCAAACTTCGTCAAAAAGTTGCTGAAAGATTGAAAGAATCTCAAAACACCGCCGCTATTTTGACCACATTCAACGAGGTTGATATGACCGCCGTTATGGCACTTCGCACTGAATATAAAGACGCTTTTGAAAAGAAACATGGCATCAAATTAGGCTTTATGTCTTTCTTCGTCAAAGCAACTATTGCCGCTTTGAAAGAAATTCCAGCAGTTAATGCTGAGATTGACGGCACTGATATTATCTATAAAAACTTTTACGACATTGGCGTGGCAGTTGGCTCACCACAAGGTTTGGTGGTTCCAGTTTTAAGAACTGCAGATCAATTAAGTTTGGCAGGAATTGAAGGAGGCATTAATGATTTAGGCAAAAAAGCTCGTGATGGAAAATTGGCAATTGCAGATTTAATGGGCGCAACTTTTACCATTTCTAATGGCGGCGTTTATGGATCACTAATGTCAACCCCAATCATCAACCCCCCTCAATCAGGTATTCTGGGAATGCACAAAATTCAAGAGCGCCCAATGGTTGTGGCTGGTCCTTCTGGGAGCGAAATCAAAATTCGCCCAATGATGTATTTGGCATTGTCTTATGATCATCGCATCATTG
>CAMDOL010000089.1 GCA_945903615.1 Rickettsia typhi
TCACTTCACCTAATAGCTGAAAAAGAGTTTGTTGCGGTATTTTTTTTAACATTATTAACTCTGATTTTCTTACGATTTTGTCTATTCTTCTATCAAATCTTTTAATGAAACTTTCTCTAAACTTTTGCCGTCTTTTTTTGGTCTAATAATGCTTATTTCTTTCTTATCCTTAAACTCAGTTTCATATAATTTAGTAATAATAGTCATATTTCCACCAAAAGGAGTAATAACATCTATAAGATAAATTTTATTGCCAGAATTCCAGTCAGCTGGGGCTAATTTAACATTTCCAGTTTTAAAGATCCTGTCTTCTACTTCCTGGCTTATTTTAGCCCAGCTAGCGTAAGCCACAGTTCTGTTGTCATTGTCTTTAAAAAGTTTAAACTGCTTAAGCATTACCGGTGGTATTATAGACCACTCTAGGTCACTGATGAATAAATGACGATGCTGTGGAGAATTGATTGTTAGCCAGTTTATTGCTCCTAATACTGTCTCTAATTCTTGAGAGATTGTTGGAATTTGTTTTTTAGATTGGGAATTTTTTCCAGAGTTAGAGCTGACAACATCCGCAGTCTCTTTTTTTGTTCTAGGAAATTCTGCTAAATTGGATTTTTCTGAAATTTTATTTGTCATGACTATTAATTAACGTTTTTGATTATGCTTTTCTTGATTTGGTATCTTGTGAAAATCGCGCAGCCTAAGGAATAAGCGCTTCTAAGTGAGAGACGTGTTGTCTTGTTGATCGCATCCATATGTAAAGTTAGGTTGTTTGATGTGGTATTCATCATTTTTAGATTAGGAAAATCTAAAAACACCAGCGATTATAAATCACGAAAACATATTTTCAATTATTTATCACGCATGCATCACATATTGTCTAATTTTTCTACACCATATTTATTTTCATCGATGAGTATCTTGTGATGAGGAAGGCTATGATTCTTGAGCAGCAATTGATTATCATGCTAATTTAGTAAATAAATCTTGCGAGAAAAGATTTTTTTGACGCGTAAAATTTTGCATTTCTAAAATAATCACTGGTTTAGACTCATTCCGTCAATCATAAATATCACGAATAATTGACTTAGACACTGTTAGCTAATTAATTTTATCTTATATTTCGCCCTATTTTTGCTCTTTTTTTCTTAAATTTTTTTAAAATATTCCCGATATTCCAAAAAAATTTAAGAAAAAATCACTAAAAATATGCCAAAATCTAGGGCAAAATCTAGGGCAAAATCTAGGGCAAAATTAATTAGCTAACGGTGTCTAAGTAAATCAGCAAAGATGTAATAGGTAAGCCCTTTACTAAACAAAGATTTTGGATGTGTTGGGGATTTTGGCTATAAAATAATTGACAATTAAAAGCTGCAAATATAGTCTACGCCCCTTCTATTCCTGAGGTTTATTTCTTGGGGGTCTGTAGCTCAGCTGGTTAGAGTGCGCGCCTGATAAGTGCGAGGTCGGTGGTTCGAGTCCACCCAGACCCACCATTACATTTTTATCTTATAGTTTTCCAATTCTTAGTGTTTGATTTTCCTATCAAGATTTTATAGTTTTAGAACATCCGTTCGCATATCTAGCAAGTTTAACTCCAAATTTTTTCATAATGACCAAAAAATATAATGTTGTTGGTATAGGCAACGCTATTGTTGATACAATTTGTTTGGTTGAGGATAAATTTTTAACTGAGCACAATCTAACTAAAGGTGGAATGTTTCTTATCGATGAAGCAAATGCTGCAAAACTTTCTCATTTAAAATACGAAAAAATCAGCTCAGGTGGTTCAGTTGCAAATTCAATTGCAACATTGGCATTGCTTGAATGCAATACTGCTTTGATTGGCAAAGTTGGTAAGGATAAATTTGGTGATATTTTTTTTGATGATCTTAAAAAAATCGGTTGCGAATTTTCTTGCAAGCATAAAGAAAAATCCGGAACTACTGCAAAGTCATTTGTTTTGATCACTCCAGATGGCGAGCGCACAATGTGCACTTATCTTGGATTGGCTTCAAAAATTGAAAATGAAATTGATGAAAATTTAATTAAAGATGCCGAAGTTTTGTATTTGGAAGGATATTTATGGGATGAGCCAGAAACAATTGTTGCTTTGCGTGAAGCTATTGATATTGCTCGAAACAATGAAGTTAAGGTTGCATTTTCATTGTCTGATGCTTTTTGCGTGGAAAGACACCGCGATGATTTTTTAAATGCGATGGAATATTTTGATATTCTTTTTGCGAATGAAGCGGAGATGAGTGTTTTAATCGGTAAAGATTTTGCCGATAATGATTACAAAAAAGCCAAAGAAATTATTGGTCACTATAATCCACAATTAATGATTGCAATGACCGTTGCCGAAAAGGGTGTGGTTATTTTTAAAGACCACGCTACTTATCAAATTCCAACTCAAAAAGCTGAAAAAGTTATTGATGCGACTGGTGCTGGAGATGCTTTTGCTGCGGGCTTTTTATATGGAATTGATAACGGGCTTGATTTTAAAGAATCGGCGGCGCTGGGCAATATTTTTGCTGGTGGTGTAATTCTCCAAATTGGGGCAAGAATGGAGAAAGAAAAATTATTAGAATTAATCAAATAAATTTTATATGGCTCCAAAAGAAATTTTATGGCAAATATCAGAAATTAAATCGGCACTAAAAGATCAAATTATCAATATTGGCAAAGTTGATATCGAAATTAATCAAGTGGTAATTGATAGTAGAGCCAAAACCAATAATGGTTTGTTTGTTGCTTTTAAAGGTGAAAATAATGATGGTCATAATTTTTTAAAACAAGCTTTTGAAAATGGTTGCGTCTTGGCAATTGTTGATAAAGTTTTGGAAGAATTTATTAATGATGACAGATTAATTTTAGTAAAAAATTCTCTACTCGCATTAGAAAAATTGGCAATTTTTTCTAGGACAAGAAGCAAGGCAAAAATTATTGCTGTCACTGGTTCGGTAGGAAAAACTAGCGTGAAAGAAATGCTAAAAACAGTTTTTGAAACTCAAGGAAAAACCTTTGCCACATCTGGCAATCTCAACAATAATTTTGGTCTACCACTTTCTCTTGCTAATATGAAAAGCGATACTGAATTTGGTATTTTTGAAATGGGTATGAATCATCTAGGAGAAATTGAGGTGCTTTCTCAAATTGCTCAGCCACATATCGCCATCATCACAACCGTTGCTGCGGCACATATCGGCAATTTTCAAAATGAGGAAGAAATTGCCACTAAGGAAATTTTCTCTGGGGCAATTTTCTCTGGGGCAATTTTCTCTGGGGCAATTGTCCCTAGGGCAATTGCCTTAGAGAAAATTGCCTTAGAAAGAATTGCTTTGGCAAAATCAGAAATTTTTTCTGGTTTGGTAGAAGGTGGTTTTGCCTTGATAAACGCTGATAACCAACATTTTGAATTTATAAAAAATCAAGTCATAACTAAAAAAATTCCGATCAATAATATAATTAGTTTTGGCAGTAAAGAAGTTAGTGATATAAGGCTTTTGACTGTTGAAAAAGCTGAAGATTTTCATTCGCAAGTTACAGTTTTTAGTTCTAAATCCAAACAACAAATCAGCTATTTAATTAATACAATTAATCAAGCGACAATTTTTAATTCCTTAATTGTCGTGGCTTGTTTACAAATGATTGGTAAGGATTTTGATGCTGGTTTTAAGAGTTTTAAAAATCTTGAAACTCCAAAAGGTCGAGGCAATTTGATCAAAGTTGAAAAGAACGGCATAAAATTTACTATCATTGATGACAGCTACAACGCTAACGCTGCATCAATGCAAGCTGGTTTAAAATTTTTAGTCGATTTAAAAAACTATCAAAGCCCATCAAGAGCAATTGCTTTTATCGGTGATATGCTTGAGCTTGGAGAATTTAGTGAGAGGGAACATAAAGCAATTGCCAATTATATATCGGCCTATAACATTGACCAAGTGCTTCTGGTTGGTGAAGCCATGCATGGTTTAATTGCCGAAATAAAACCAGAAAAACTCATTGGTCATTTTCAAAATTCTTCTTTAGCGGCAGAGAAATTAAATTTTCAACCTCAAAATGGTGATATAATTTTTGTCAAAGGCTCTCGCACAATAAGAATGGAGAAGATAATTGAAAAATTATTATCATAAAAAAGATGCTCTATAATTATCTAACCAGCCTTTCTCTGGCTTTGTTTGATTCCTATTTTCTTCAGGTAATTTTTCGCCTATCATTAATTTTTATCACTGCATTTTTAATCGCCTATTTTGGCATTAAATCCTTCATCCGCTTCATTCATAAAAAGCAAAATCTTTACCAACCAATCCGCTCGGATGGCATAAAAACCCACATTACTGAAAAACAAAAAACGCCAACAATGGGCGGTTTGTTTATTGTTATTGGCACTTTGGTGGCTTCAATTTTATTTGCTAATATCAAAAATAATTATGTTTTAATTACGCTGTTTGTGATGATTTCTTTTAGTGCTATCGGCTTTATTGATGATTATCTAAAAGTGGCAAAAAAAAACACCAAAGGCTTTAAAGGTAGTATCAAGCTGGTGATTCAGTTTGCCATTGTCAGTTTAGTGATATTTTTTTTGCAGATGACCAGCAATATTTATTTCAATGGCGCGGTTGAAATTCCGTTCCTAAATACCACTTTTGATTTGGGAATATTTTATATTTTCTTTGCCACTTTTGTAATCGTTGGCGCTGCCAATGCCGTCAATTTGACTGATGGTCTAGATGGTCTAGTTAGCGTTCCGGCGGTGATCACACTTTCTTGTTTTGCGCTGATAATATATGCCACTTCTAACTCGCAAATTTCTAGCCATTTAGGTATTCTAAATATTGAAAATACCGCCCAATTAATAATGTTTTGTGCGGCAATGATTGGAGCGATTTTAGCATTTTTGAAATTCAATTTAAAACCCGCCAAAATTTTTATGGGCGATGTGGGCAGCCTTGCAATTGGAGCGTCTTTGGGGGTATTGGCTATTATCTTAAAAAAAGAAATTTTGTTTGGAATTATCGGATTATTATTTGTAATTGAAGCGGTTTCAGTCATTCTGCAAGTCGGTTCTTATAAATTACGCCAAAAAAGAATTTTTTTAATGGCGCCGATCCACCATCATTTTGAAAAATTAGGTTGGAGTGAAACCAAAGTGGTTAGGGTTTTTTGGTTGGCATCAATTATGTTTGCGGGCATTGGAATGCTGAGTTTTTTAGTTAAATAAATATCTAAAATGAAAAAATCACAAAAAGTAGAAAGTGTTTTAAATGAGATGGATTTTTTAAGAAATCTTTATTTAAAATTAATCCATATTTTACCTAGTTTTAATATAGCAGACAGAACTGTCCTGCCTTATGGTTTAAAGCCGCATACCAGATCAGTTGCTTGGTTAGTTGAACAAGTTATATCTCAACAAACCAAGTTTAGAGCTAAAGAATTGGGGTTGGATGATGTTAAATTTGATATGCCAGATACATGTTTGCATGATTGCGAGTTATCCATTGGTGGTAAAACAT
>CAMDOL010000090.1 GCA_945903615.1 Rickettsia typhi
AATGGTAAGTTTGGGTGATAATTCAGGATAAATTTATGAGGCAAAGGCTTTGATATAAATCTTCTGACTTATATTTTGAGAATATTTAAAGCTGTTTCATTTTGAAGCAGTTTTT
Source organism: Rickettsia typhi (assembly GCA_945903615.1). Taxonomy (GTDB): domain Bacteria; phylum Pseudomonadota; class Alphaproteobacteria; order Rickettsiales; family UBA1997; genus JAJTCH01. The sequence goes on from CAMDOL010000090.1 coordinate 116, forward strand.
AGAATTACCCCTCAATTATCTACAAATGCTTGTAAAAATTTGCTAACATTTTTTAGGGATGCTTAGAATCTATCATAAATCTTTTTTAACCCCATATTTCGTCCTATTTTTGCTCTTTTTCTCACGAAATTTTTTAAAATATTCCCGATATTCCAAAAAATTTTGTGAGAAAATCGCTAAAAATATGCCAAAATCTGTGGTTAAAAAAGATTTATGATAGATTCTTAGATACTTTTAAAAATAAAATTCGATTACGAGCCACTCTTAAAACCTTAAAATTAAAACCATCAAATTCAAATTCTTCTTTTTCCTCAGGAATTCTTTCGGCTCGCGCAATCAATAAACCAGCCAAAGTTGCGGCGTTATCATCGTCTTCAGGCAAATCCCAATTTAGTTTACGATTGATATCGCGCACGGTTAATTCACCAGAAATTTTATAGCTTCCATCTTTAAATTTGGTGATGCTAAGACGAGTTTGGTTGTCGTCTTTTTCATCTAGATCACCAACAATTTCTTCTAAAATATCTTCTAAGGTAATGACGCCCATCAAGGCGCCGTATTCATCAATGACAATGGCGAATTTTTCTTTCTTCTTTTTAAAAGCAACTAATTGGTTTTTTAGCGTATTGCTGGCAGGCACAAACCAAGGTTTTGCGGTGAATTGTTTTAAATCTATTTTGCTAACATCGCCGTGATTATTGTGCAAAACTGTAATGAGTTGACGCATATTTAATATGGCAACGATGTTGTCCTCATCGCCGCGCCAGAGTGGAATTTTGCTGTGATTAATTTCAAAAGCGCGTTTTAAAATTTTGTTCAAGTCTTGCTCAATATCAATTGACGCCATATTTTTGCGATGAATCATCACATTTAAAATTTCAGTTTCACCTAAATCTAAAATGCTATCAAGCATATCTTTGTCGTATTTGAAAATTGATCCGGCCTTGTGCTTTAGTTCAATTGTGCCTCTAATTTCTTCTAGATCAGAAAATAGTCTAGTTTGTTTTTCATTGCGAATTATAGCTGGGCTGAAGAGTTCAAAGGTTTTATCGATAGCATTTTGAATGCCCGTGGTGATTGGATAAAATATTCTGACTAACCAAGAAACTATTGGTGCAGAAAAGAGAATAATTTTTTCAGCATGTTTTAGAGAATAAGTTTTGGGTGCAATTTCACCAAAAACTAAAACTAGAAGTGTCATAATTATGGTGGCATAGATCACCCCTGATTCGCCAAAAATTCTAATCAAAACACCAGTTGCAATTGCTGACGCCATAATATTGATGGCATTGTTGCAGAGCAGAATTGTGCTCATCGCACTTTCGCTGGTTTTAAGGATTTGTTCAGTTTTGATGGCTTTTTTATTTCCCTCTTTAGCAAGGCGATGAATCTTGGCTTTAGAGCAAGTGGTTAGGGCGGTTTCTACTAATGAAAAAAAAGCGGAAACCAAAACCAAAACTAAAACTAAAATTCCTAATAATAAATTAGTGTTCTCAATCATATTTATTTTCTATTTTCAAAATTAATTCTCGGATCAACCAAACGATAAGTTAAATCACTAATTATACTAGAAATAAGTCCGAGTAATGTGAAGAAATATAAAGTTCCAAACATCACTGGATAATCTCGCGAAACCGCAGCTTCAAAACCTAAAAGCCCCAAACCATTTAGGGAAAAAATAATTTCAATCAATACGCCGCTGGTAAAAATAACCCCAATTAAAGCAGCTGGAAAACCAGAAATAACGATGAGCAGGGCATTTCTAAAAATATGACGATATAAAATTTGTTGTTGGTTTAAGCCTTTAGCTCTTGCGGCTATAACATATTGTTTATTGATTTCTTCTAAAAAAGAATTTTTGCATAAGAAAGTTAAGCTGGCAAAACCACCAATTACCATTGCTAAAACTGGTAAAAATAAATGCCAAAAATAATCAGTAATTTTGTGCCACCAAGTAAAATCTGAGAAGTGATCAGAAGTCAGTCCGCGCAAGGGAAAAATGCTGAAGAAATTTCCGCCGCAAAATAAGACCATCAAAAAAATAGCGAATAAGAATGATGGAATTGCATAACCAATAATCACGATTGTGCTGCTATAAATATCAAATTTACTACCATTGCTCACAGCTTTTTTTATGCCCAGTGGAATTGAGATTAAATAAACTAATAATGTTGCCCACATCCCTAAGGATATTGAAACTGGAAGTCGTTCAATGACCAAATTAATCACCGATTTATCTTGATAAAAACTATTGCCAAAATCAAAAGTTAAATATTTTTTCATCATCAACCAAAACCTCTGCCACAAAGGCAAATCAAAGCCATAGATTTTTTCAATTTTGCTGATAATTTCTGGATCAATTCCTTGCGAGCCTCGATATTTAATATTGCCGCTAGCTCCAGTTGAGGTGAGATGAATGTCGTGATTAATAATTGCAGCCTCGCCAGCAACTTGTCCAGATGGATGATTCAAACTATTAATCAGAATTTCCACTGGACCGCCCGGAGCGGATTGAATAATCAAAAAATTCACCAACATTATCAAAAACAAAGTTGGAATAATTAATAATATTCGCTTGGTCAGATAGAGATACATTGTGAATTAGCTGGTTATAAAATTTTTCATTATCATTTTGACATCACTTTTTTCAAATTTAATTTTTAACTTCTCTCCATCAACTTCCAAAACTTTTCCATAACCAAATTTTTGATGAAACACTCTTTTTCCAAGCATTGATTCTTCTTGAGTAGAAGCCTTATCGCCCAAATAATAATGTTTAACAGTTAGTTTGTTTTCAGTGAAATTTGATCGACCCCAAAGTTGATTGCTATCAATTACTTCATCAGGCAATTCTCTGAGAAAAGGCGAGGGCAGCGTGACTTGCATTTGACCGAAGGTAAAACGATTTTGGGCAAAACTTAAATGTAAAAGTTTTTTAGCGCGAGTAATTGCAACATAAAGTAAGCGTCGCTCTTCCTCCATTCCGTTGCGTTCCTGAGTGGCTCGGCCACTAGGAAAAACACCTTCCTCGAGTCCGGGAATAAATACAACTTCAAACTCCAAACCTTTGGCGCTGTGCACGGTCATAATATTTACCATTTCTTTATTGCGATCAATTTTTTCATCACCGCTAACTAAACTGACATGTTCTAAAAATGCGGCTAGGCTGTCAAACTCAGCAAGGCTGCCAGCAAATTCTTGCAAATTTTCCACGCGCGCGTCAGCGTCAGGAGTTTTTTCATTTTGCCACATTTGAATATAGCCAGAATTCTCAAGGACTTGTTTGGCTAAATCGCTGAGCGAAATTAATGAAATTGAGCTTTGCCATTTTTCTAAATTATTGATCAAATCACTCAAAGCTTGTTTAGATTTTCCTTTGAGTTCGTTATTTGCAACTGATCTTTTTATCGCTAAAAATAAGGAAGATTTTTCATCGCGTGCTTTATTCATCAACTTGTCTAAACCAGCTTCACCCAAGCCTCTTTTGGGTAAATTGACAATGCGTTCCAACGCCAAATCATCAGCATAATTTTGCACGATGCGCAAATAAGCAATCGCATCTTTAATTTCTTTGCGATCATAAAATTTTAATCCACCAATAATGCGATATGGCAAACCATTGCTCATAAACATTTCTTCAAACGACCGAGTTTGATAGCCGGCGCGCACTAAAATGGCGATGTGATTTAAATTAATTTTATCTTTTCTTTGTAAATCCAAAATAATATCAGCGATGCCGGTGGCTTCCATTCTATCACTCATAAAGGTGAGTAATTTTATTTTTTCACCTATATTTTCTTTGGCGCTGTCAGTCCATAAAGTTTTTCCATGGCGATGTTGATTGTTTTTAATCAAGTGCGAAGCAGCCTTAAGGATATTGGAAGTGGAACGATAATTTTGCTCGAGACGAATTATTTTAGTGCCAGAAAAATCTTTCTCAAAACGCAGAATATTAGCAATTTCAGCGCCGCGCCAGCTATAAATTGATTGATCATCATCGCCGACCGCACAAATATTTTGAGTTTTGCCCGCTAGTTTGAGCAGCCATTGATATTGGCAATTGTTGGTGTCTTGATACTCGTCGACCAAAAGATATTGAAATTTGTTTTGATAATATTGCAAAACTTCTGGCGATGCAGAGAAAATTTTTAAATTATATAAAAGCAAATCACCAAAATCAGTGCAGTTCAAGGCTTGCAGACGATTTTGATAACGCTCATAAACTTCTAAAAATTTTGGCAATCGCTCAAAAGAATTATTGGATAGATCTGCTGGCAACAAAGCTTTGTCTTTTAATCTTTCAATTTGATATTGATAATTTTTAGGCGGAAATTCTTTGGAATCGATATTCAAATCTATTGTGATTTGTTTGATTAGGCGCAGCGAATCATCGGAATCAATAATTGTAAAATCGCTTTTTAGCCCAACAATTTCAGGGTGGCGTTTTAAAATGCGCGTGGCGATAGAATGAAAAGTTCCCATCCAAATATTATTTGCCAAATCACCAATCTGCAAATTGATTCGATGCTTCATCTCAAAAGCAGCTTTATTGGTGAAGGTGACCGCTAAAATTTGCTGAGGATTGGCTAAATAGGCATTGATGAGGTAAATAATTCGCTCAGTTAAAACCCGAGTTTTCCCCGTGCCAGCACCAGCAAGGATTAATAATGGCGAACCTTGATGCAGAACTGCTTCTTTTTGAGCGGGGTTTAAATTTAAGGTCATTTTTAATTATTAATGTTGTATTGCGGCTGTATTAATAATGGATTTCCCATATTCCGGCCACTCTGATGTTCGGTGCCTTTGACTTTCAATAGTCTTAAGAATTGGGAATTGGCTAAATGTTTTTATAGGTATTAACAATACTGACTGGAATAATTGTTCCATCGGTGCCAATAAAATGAATTTGTGGAATTTTTGGTAAGTGATCGTAATTAGCTAATACCATTTCCAATCTTAAATTCATCTTTAAGCTTCGTCTTTTTACTCATAATTTTTTATTTTTCTAATCTCAATGAGTTGCAAACAAAGTTTGTGGTAAAAATTTACTTGAAGAATTTAGAGGCAGAGCCTACTGCCTCTTGCATTCTTCGTCGCAATTTTTCCTCAAAAATACTTTGCTTAAATAATGAATTTAAGATTGGAAATGGTATAAGAGGTGAGGGTAAGAATTGAAAGTAATAGAATAATTGTGTGGAGAGCTCGTATGAAATTCTATTTTATGAATCGACTTCCCGGCTTTACCGCAGGAATATTTTTTAGCTCTGGTGGAACTGAATTTGGATCAAAAACTTTTACATCAAGCCGAAGCATTGAAATGACTGGAACGCCAAGCTTTTCAGTAAT
>CAMDOL010000091.1 GCA_945903615.1 Rickettsia typhi
TGGTTGCGGGGGCCAGATTTGAACTGACGGCCTTCAGGTTATGAGCCTGACGAGCTACCGGGCTGCTCCACCCCGCGATATAGAAAAGAAATAAGAAGAGGGGTGATTATTAGAATCTAACTACTAAAAGCAAGTCTTATTTTTGTAAAAGCTGAAAATGGTTTCTTTATATTTTCTTTGTTCCATAAGTTCAAATTTATCCGTTAGCGATTCTAAATTTTCATCCAGAAAATGTTCAATAATTATCAAAGCATCATCCGCAATCCAGCCAGCATTTAAAAGGTTTGTTGCAGCAATAGCAGCAAGGTTTTTATAGTAAGGTGGATCGATAAAAATTAGATTATATTGTTGACGGTTTTTGAAGATTGGTTTGGTAGCATCAAAGCAAAAAAATTCTAAATCATTTTCTTTTAATAATTCAGCATTGGCTTTGGCAAGATCTAAATGATCGCGATTATTGTCAATCAAACTTGCTGATTTTGTGCCTCGTGATATCGCTTCCAAAGCCACAGCTCCACTACCGCAAAAGACATCCAAAAAATTACAATTCTCAATCTCAAAACCAGTTTGACGAATCTTTCCCGAAGAAAATAAAACATTAAATAAATTCTCACGATTCTTATCGGAAGTTGGGCGCAAAGTTCTGAAGTCTTTGCATTCCAATAATTTTCTGCCGCGATGTTTGCCAGTTATAATGCGCATTATTGATACCGAGATTTATCAGCATAATAAACTCCAAGCAATTTTACTGATTTGGAAAAAAATCCAACCTCTTCTAAAGCTAGACCAACATTGGCTTCAGAAGGGTGACCTTCAATTGAAATAAAAAATTTTGCCTGTGAAGATTTGCCGCTGGGAATATAACTTTCCCATTTAAGTAAATTGACATTATTAGTCGCAAACCCACCAAGTGCTTTATAAACTGCGCCGGGAATATTTCTGACCGTAAAAAGCATTGTCGTGATAACTTTTCCTTGAGCTGGATCTGGGTCAATGGCTTGTTTGGAAATAACAATAAAAACGGTAAAATTTTCATCGCCACTATCTTGCATATTGCTTTTGATAATTTCTAAATTGTTTAATTCAGCGGCTAATTTTGAACAAAGCGCGGCTTTGTTTTTGCTGTTTTGACCGGAAATGAATCTTGCCGCTTCGGCAGTGTTTGAACATTCAATTTGTTTAACACTTAAGGCGCTTAAATTTTTTCGGCATTGCATCAAAGCTTGGGGATGAGAATAAATTTCGGTGATGTCTTCCAGAGTAGCTCCTTTACTTACTGCGAGGTGATGTTCAATTTGAACAAAATGTTCAGCAATAATTGAAATATTTCCATCTTGCAAAAGATTGTGAATTTCAGAAACCCTTCCAGCATATGAGTTTTCAAGCGGGATCATACCATAGTCAACCTCACCATTTTCAACTGCTTTGAAGACATCAAAAAAAGAACCGTTGGGAATAGTTGTGTAGTCAGGATAAAACTGCCTACAAGCCAAATCTGAATTAGCGCCAGCTGCGCCTTGGAAAGCTATTTTTTTGGTCATACACATTTTTGATTTTTGAATTATACCAGTTTTTATTTTTAACCATACATATTCAAAATATTTTTGAGGAAAGATGAAGAATATGTATAGTTTAGCTTTTGCAATTTTTAAAATGAAAATTGGTATTATACCAAATCCCATCTTAAATTCATTATTTAAGCAAAGTATTTTTGAGGAAAAATTGCGAGGAATAATGCAAGAGGCAGTAGGCTCTACCTCTAAATTCTTCAAGTAAATTTTTATCAAAAAGACGAATCTTAAATAATGAATTTAAGATGGAATTTGGTATTATAAAGCATTCTTGACATTGGGTCGATGCCGCAAGATAATGGCAGACTTATTTTTTATAAAGCATTTTCTAATAAATATGAATAAAAATTGGTCAATCAATTCTTGGCAAAATCTGCCAATAAAGCAGCAGCCTATCTATGAAGATAAAGCTGCACTCAAAAAAGTTGAAAATGAATTAATGCAATTTCCTGATCTAGTCTCATTTGATGAGGTGGATGAGCTCAAAGCTGATTTGGCAAAAGTTGCCAGAGGTGAAGCTTTTTTGCTGCAAGGTGGAGACTGCGCAGAAAGTTTTGCGGAATTCAATCGTGCTCATATCAAAGGATATTTTCGCACAATTTTGCAAATGACAATCGCTTTGATGTATGGCCTTAAAAAGCCAGTGGTGAAGGTTGGAAGAATTGCTGGGCAATATGCCAAGCCAAGATCGGATGATTTTGAAACTATTGGCAGTGTTTCGCTGCCAAGCTATCGCGGTGATAATGTGAACGGGATTGAATTTAATGAAACTGCGAGAAGATGTGACCCGCAAAGATTAATCAAATCTTATTTCCATTCCGCTGCAACTTTGAATTATGTGCGTTTATTAGCTTTTGGTGGTTATGCCTCATTGAAAAATGTTAATAGTTGGAATGAAGAATTTGCTTCGAGTTTAAATCATAAGGGCAATATTGAAGAAGTTATCGCCAGCATTAATCAAGGGATTTCCTTTATTGAATCTTGTGGCTTAAACTCGAAAGAGTTTTTGCAATTAAACAGTGCTAAATTTTATACTTCTCACGAAGCATTGCTTTTAAATTATGAACAACAATTCACGCGCAATTTATCTGGCTCAAATAAATATTATGATTTATCAGCGCATTTATTATGGATTGGAGATAGAACTAGAGGAGTTGGCGATGCTCATGTGGAATTTATGCGCGGCATTGAAAACCCAATCGCTTTTAAAGTTGGGCCTTCAATTTCACAAGATGACCTAATTAAATTATTGGATATTTTGAATCCAAAAAATGAAGCTGGAAAAATTACCCTTATTGCCCGTATGGGCTCCAGCAAGATTGATAGCCTGCTTCCCAAGTTAGTTGAAAAAGTGAAAAGCGAGGGCAGGGAAGTCATTTGGTCTTGCGACCCTATGCACGGAAACACGGTGAAATCCTCCACTGGTTATAAAACTAGAAAGTTTGACGATATTTTAGCAGAAATAAAATCGTTCTTACGGATCCACAAATCACTTGGAACTTACGCAGGTGGGATCCACTTTGAAATGACTGGGCAAGATGTCACCGAGTGTTTGGGTGGCAATCAAGAAATATCTGAACTTGATCTTAAAAACCGCTACCACACTCATTGCGATCCACGATTAAATTCTTCGCAAAGTTTAGAGTTGGCGTTTTTAATCGCTCAGGAGCTGCAGGGAGAGATTGATTGAAAAATAATCAAGAACTTAACACATATCTAATCACGCTTTTTTGGCGATACAAAATCTATCTTTGCTCCCTTGCGATGTTAGCAATAATTGCTGGCGTATTTAACATTGCTGTTAACTACAAAATCAAAGAAATTATTGACTCCATATCCTCCAAAAATGGTTCCGTTGTTTGGTTATTGGCAATATTTGTATTTTACAAATTTATGCATCATGGAATGTTTTTTATTAGCAGATTGCTCGACATAAAATATAAGCCAGTGATTCTTGTAGAGGTGATGAGTAGTATGTATTCTAAAACATTGGCACATTCTCTACATTGGTTCGATTCTCACTTATCTGGTGAAATATCTAGCAAAATTACCGATTTTCAAGGTGCCTTTATTCACCTAATTACCTTTTGCTTTAAAGCACTAAACAATTCGGCTGTAATTGTGATTAGCATTTTATTTTTACTGCAGGTTAATTTTTTATCCACTGCGGTACTTTTTTTGTTTGTTTTAATCTATACCCCAATTATTTATTTTTTACTCAAAAAACAATTAAAACTTCAAGAACAATATACTGCGGCGAGACAAGAAACCGTTGGTATTGTCAATGATTCTATCACCAATATTTTTGGCATAAAAATTATTGGTAATGAGCAAACAGAATTCAAATTAAAACTTACCCCATCCTTGCTACGCTGGAGTAATTGGGATAGAAAAACTAGAGTTTTTGATGCTTGGTGGGTTGATAATGCCGATACCATAATGGTAACAATTATGAGTGCGGTGCAAATTTATCTATTGGCATATCTTTATCGGACCGACCAAATCACTGCTGGCGGCTTTGCGTTTATCGCCATGACTACGCTAAATATTCATGGTGAGCTTGATAAATTTTTGGATAGTTTGCTATTTAATATTATTCCTGGTGTTGCCACTCTTAAATCTTCATTTGGCTTTGTTAGTAACGCAAACGATACTGCTGATAAATTGGGTGCAAAAATAATTTCTAATGTGCAAGGCAATGTAGAATTTAATAATATAAATTTTGCATATGCAGATAGTAAAAAAAATGTATTGGACAATTTTAATTTAATCATTCCAGCTGGACAAAAAGTTGGAATTGTTGGCACTTCAGGGGCTGGAAAAACCACGATTATTAAATGTTTGCTGAGATATTTTGATGTAAAATCTGGCGAGATCAAAATTGATGGTCACAATGTTTCAAGTATTACTCAAGAGTCGCTGCGCACCAATATTTCTGTAATCCCACAAGATATTACAATGTTTCATCGCAGCATTCTTGAAAATTTGCAATTGGCAAAGTTTGATGCAACTTTTGATGAGATTATTGGGGCTTGCAAAAAAGCTAAAATTCATGACGATATTCTAGCGATGAAAAATGGCTACAATTCTATTGTTGGTGAACGCGGTGTTAAGGTTAGTGGTGGGCAGCGTCAACGCATCGCTATTGCTAGGGCGATATTAAAAAATGCCCCAATTTTAATTCTAGATGAAGCAACTTCAGCACTGGACACCCCAACTGAAAAACTTATTCAAGCATCTTTAAATGAAATATTAGAGACCAGCAGAATTACCGTTATTTCCATTGCTCACCGCCTTTCAACCCTTCAGCATATGGATAGAATCATTGTGTTAGATAAAGGAAAGATTGTTGAAGAAGGTAAGCATTTTGAACTGATTCAATTGGATGGTTTTTATAAAAAATTGTGGGAAATGCAAGTGATGCATTGAGGTTTTTATCATCCTTATTCCAAAAAAGTTTAAGAAAAAATCACTCAAAATATGCCAAAATCTGAAACAAAATTAATTAGGGAACAGTAATAATTAGGTAACAGTGTCAAGTAATACCAAATACCATTTTAAATTCGTCATTTAAGCAAAGTATTTTTGAGGAAAAATTGCGACGAAGAATGCAAGAAGCAGTAAGCTCTGCCTCTAAATTCTTCAAGCAAATTTTTACCACAAACTTTGTTTGCAACTCATTAGGGAACCTCTGAACAACTAAAAATTGATATTTCTGAGGATTTTTTGAGTAGAAATTTCATTACTTTTTGGTGGAATATTTCCATATTTCACCAAAAATAATGGAATTTATGCCAAAAAAGACCAGAAAGATCAATTTTTCTAAAACATTGTTTT
>CAMDOL010000092.1 GCA_945903615.1 Rickettsia typhi
CGAAGCTGAATCTGATCACAAGGGCTACGGAATTTATCGCATCTTCCTTTGCTTGTTGCTGCAGTTTCTTGAAGATTTGTCTGATCGCGAACTTGAAAGATTCATCTGCGAGAATAATGCCGCCAGATGGTTTTGTGGTTTTGATTTAACTGCAAAAACTCCAGATCACTCTGTGTTTGGCAGAGTAAGAAGCAGAATTGGAACCAACAAACTCTCGAAGATATTTTCTCTTCTTCGTGATCAGTTAAAAGCTCAAGGCTACATGAGTGAAGTATTCACCTTCGTTGACGCTACCCATCTCATCTCAAAAGTTGCTCTTTGGAAAGAGCGCGATAAAGCAATTGAGCTCAAGCTTGAATCTCTCAACAACAAAACTTTGAAAGAGGTTGCGATTGATAAGGATGCCAAATTCGGAGCTAAAAGCAAAGACAAAATCTGGTATGGTTACAAGCAGCATACCTCAGTGGATATGCAATCAGGAATGATCAACAAAGTGGCGATTACTCCTGCTAACCTTATTGACTCAAAAGGCTTTAAGCATGTAGCTCCAAACTCTGGCGCTGCTTATGCGGACAAAGGCTATTGCGATAAAAACGCTAAACGAGCTGCGCTCATAAAAGGAGTCCATCTTTGCGCCATCAAAAAAAATAACATGAAGGGAAAGAATCGTGATCTTGATTCTTACTACACCAAACTAAGAGCTCCGTTCGAACGTGTCTTCTCCAAACAAAACAAAAGAGTTAGATACCGAGGAATTGCTAAGAATCAGTTCACAGCTTTTATGCAGGCAATTACATTCAACTTCAAAAGATTGGTTGTTCTTACTGCATCATCTCCACCACTAACAACCTGAATAAGGGATTGCTGTATCTAAACCACGAAGAAACAACCAAAATCACCAAAACTGCGGATCAAAACGCGGGAAAAATCAGAAAAAGCTCCAAAAAATTAAACAAAAAATCTCATAAAATTCTGAATCAGATTTTTTTAGGATAAATTTTTCAGAAAGTTGGATTTGCGACAGGCTCCTAAAATAAGGGCTTTAGCCCAATACTTCTGATGTCGGGCTAAAGCCCAGTTTTTCTTAATCTCTTAACCGTCGGTTAAAACCGACGGTAATTAAAAACAGCAAATTATATCGAAAAAATTTCTTATACCTGTTGAACAATTTTTTGATAAGGGTTTTAAGAGTTTTAGTGTTTGGCTAAGAGGACAGAAGTGGCTTTTGCCCTAGATTTTGCCCTAGATTTTGCCCTAGATTTTGGCATATTTTTAGTGATTTTTTCTTAAACTTTTTTTGCAATATCGGGAATATTTTAAAAAAATTCAAGAAAAAAAGAGCAAAAATAGGGCGAAATATAAGATAAAATTAATTAGCTAACAGTGTCCAGAGGTGACCTTTGAAGCGAATCTAAATTTTTGTATAATTAGGGTTTATCCACCCCATAATTATATCAGATTCAAAACTACCAAAAGAGCTGGCAGTGCGACATTTTAAATATCCTTCAATTGCAAAGCCAAGTTTTTGATAAAGAGCAATTGCCTTGGGATTATTGCTTCTAACGAATAATTCTACTCTGACAATTTCTGGGTGATGATTTTTTATTTCTTCTAAAAGATGAGTAAAAATTTTTCTCCCCAATCCTTGACTGTGAAAATCTGGATGCACCACTAACATTAAATTTCCCAGCATATGTAAAAAACATTCTGGATCAAATTTATAACAATGAATCGCAGCAATTAATTGTTGTGGATTTTGTGGATTTTCAATCACCAACATCAGGCCTTGCTTGGCGGATTTTTCAAAATATTCATTGATTAAATCGTGATCAATCTCATCTGGCGTGCGTGCAATACCATCAGGAGTTTTTGCCGCTTTTTTATAAAGTTCGACGATGGAATTAATATCGGATTTAGTAGCTTTTCTGACCATTCTATTTCTTCACTCTTGCCCCAATTCTCAATCTGAGTGCGTTCAACTTAATAAATCCCGCCGCATCTTTTTGATCATAAACCGAGTCTTCTTCAAAAGTAACATGAGCTTCAGAATATAAGCTGTAAGGAGATTTGCGCCCAATTACCGAGACTGATCCTTTGTATAATTTTAATCTCACAATGCCTGAAACATTTTCTTGCGATTTATCGATGGCGGCTTGCAGCATCTCTCTTTCAGGGGAAAACCAAAAACCATTATAAATTAATTTAGCATATTTTGGCATTAACTCGTCCTTCAAATGCATTGCTTCACGATCTAAAGTTATACTTTCCATTGCGCGGTGAGCGGCTAGAAGAATTGTTCCTCCGGGAGTTTCATAAACTCCTCTGGATTTCATGCCCACAAAACGATTTTCAACAATATCAGCCCTTCCAATTCCATTGGCACCGCCAACTTCATTAAGCTTTGTAAGCAAATTAGCTGGGGATAATTTTTTTCCATCAATGGCAAATGCATCGCCTTTTTTAAATTCCACTTCAATAATTGTGGCTTTATCTGGCGCTTTTTCTGGAGAAACTGTGCGCTGATAAACATATTCTGGAGCTTCAATCCAAGGATCTTCCAAAACCTTTCCTTCTGATGAAGTGTGCAGCAAATTAGCATCAACCGAATATGGCGCTTCACCTCTTTTATCTTTAGCGACAGGAATTTGATTTTTCTCAGCATAATCAATCAGCTTGGTTCTGGAATTTAAATCCCACTCCCTCCAAGGAGCGATAATTTTGATATCTGGTTTGTTGGCATAGTAAGAAAGTTCAAAACGAACCTGATCATTTCCCTTGCCAGTAGCTCCGTGAGAAACTGCGTCCGCACCAACCATTTTAGCAATTTCAATTTGCCTTTTAGCAATCAAAGGGCGGGCAATTGAAGTTCCAAGCAAATAAGTTCCTTCATATAAAGTATTGGCGCGAAACATTGGAAAGACATAATCGCGAACAAATTCTTCGCGCAAATCTTCAATAAAAATTTGTTTAACACCCATATTTTGTGCTTTCTTGCGCGCTGGCTCAAGCTCTTCACCCTGCCCCAAATCGGCAGTAAAAGTTATCACTTCACAACCATAATTTTCCTGAAGCCATTTTAAAATAACTGAAGTATCAAGACCGCCAGAATAGGCTAAAACCACTTTTTTAACTTTTTTATTTTTGACCATAGATTTATTGCTTATTTTATTGATTGTAATTTGTCGATTTTTAATTAGATTTTTGGGAAAGGGCAGAAAATACAACCAAAACAGTAAAAATCAATGAAATCAAAATGGAGGATAGCGAGAAGAAAATTTATTCTCCTTCCCTATCATATTCTTAGATCTTCAATCAGCGACACCATAAGACAGAATGGTATTGAGCATGCTGGTTACCTAGCATTCTTGTCGATTTTATCACTTTTTCCATTTCTAATTTTTTTATTTTCTATCGTCACTTATTTTGGCAATTCTACTATTTGCAGCAATTTGATTTATGTTGTTCTCAATAATTTGCCCAACAATATTTCCACCTCACTTTTGCCTCGCGTTAGTGAGATTGTGAATGGACCTCCACAAAGTCTTTTAACGATAGCAATTATTGGAATTGTTTGGACTGCGTCAAGTGCAGTTGAAGGCTTACGCACCATTCTAAATCGTGCCTCACGCGCACCAAGCCCACCACCATATGTTTGGGGAAGATTACTCAGTATTATGCAGTTTATTGTTATCACTTTAGTAATTTCCATAACCCTTATCATTTTAGTTTTGGCGCCGGCAATATTAAGAAAAATTGAAATGGCATTTTTAGTCAATTTTAAAATTGATTATGACTGGCTCTATTTTCGTCAATCAATCATCGTGATTATTTTATTCATCACTACTTCACTACTTTACTATCACATCGCCGATATTGAACAACGCTTTATTGATACTATTCCAGGAACTCTGGTTGCTCTTACTTTGTGGATAATCACTTTGCGCCTCTTTGCAATTTATTTAGAAAATTTTAATCAATTTAATTTGGTTTATGGCAGTTTGGGCGGCATTATTGGGGCGCTGATGTTTTTTTATTTTGTAAATTTAATTTTTATTATTGGTGCAGAATTTAATTATCATTTCAAAAGAGCTTATAACAAAAATTCTCACCGCACTAAAAAACCATCGTAATGCAATTACCATTCTGGCCAGATCCTTCCAGCTATCGCAATATTGAACTTGGTCTATCTCGAGTCTATCAATTGCTGTTAAGACTTGGCAATCCTCACCTCAAACTTCCACCGACAATTCACATTGCTGGCACCAATGGCAAAGGCTCAACCCTAGCTTTTCTAAGAGCGATTTTTGAAGATGCTGGTTTGCAAGTTCATTGTTACATTTCTCCGCATTTAGTGCGTTTTAATGAACGAATTATTTTGAGCGGAAAAGAAATTGATGATGATTTTCTCAATAGAATTTTACAAGAATGTAAAACAGCGGCAGAGTTGGAGCCAAAAATTAATATCACATTTTTTGAAGGAATAACCGTTGCTGCGTTTGTGGCATTTTCAAAAGTTCAAGCTGATGTTTTGTTGCTAGAAACTGGAATGGGCGGCAGACTTGACGCAACTAATGTTATTGAAAATCCAATCGCAACAATCATAACTCCTGTTGCTTTTGATCACACTGAATTTTTGGGAAAAACTTTAGCCAAAATTGCTTTTGAAAAAGCTGGAATCATTAAACCAAATTGCCCAGTTATTATCTCCAAACAAAAACCTTCAGCTTTAAAAGTTCTGCAAGATGTTGCTTTAAAAAATAATAGCCAAATTCACTTACCGCTTACAACTTATAACTTATCACTGACCACCCCAAACTTTGAAGGAGAACATCAAATCATCAATGCCAAAACTGCCATCGCAGCAATTTTTGCGCAAAAGACATTTAAAATTTCAACGAAAAATATTGAGCAAGGTTTACAAAAAGCGATTTGGCCAGCGCGCTTGCAAAAAATTTCTGACGGAAAATTTTATCAAATTTTACTAAAAAATTTCCAACTAATTTTAGATGGCAGTCACAATCCTGCTGGCGCTAGAACAGTTGCGAGCTGGTTAAAAGAGCAGCAAAAAGAATTGCCGGCCAAAAATTATTTAGTTTGTGCCATGCTCAAAGACAAAGACAGCGCAAGCTTTTTGAAGCATTTGGCAAAACAAACTGAGATGTTGATTGGCTTAAAAATTTCTGATGAGGAAAAAAGCAAACCTGCTAAAGAAATTGTAAAAATAGCTCAGAGCTTGAATATTAAAGCCAAAACCGCACTTGGCTTTTCTGAAGCGATTGAAGAAATTACAAAATATCATCTTAAAAATTATTCAAATGAGTCAGCAAAAATTATCATCTGCGGCTCGCTTTATTTGGCAGGAAAATTTCTAGAAGAGAGTCAAGAAATAGCC
>CAMDOL010000093.1 GCA_945903615.1 Rickettsia typhi
CGATCAAGTCGGGGATAAAAACGAGAGTGGGTGTAATACCAAATCCCATCTTAAATTCGTCTTTAAGCTTCGTCTTTTTACTCATAATTTTTTATTTTTCTAATCTTAATGAGTTGCAAACAAAGTTTGTGGTAAAAATTTACTTGAAGAATTTAGAGGCAGAGCCTACTGCTTCTTGCATTCTTCGTCGCAATTTTTTCTCAAAAATACTTTGCTTAAATGACGAATTTAAAATGGGATTTGGTATAATTTATGCCTTAAACTAGGAGGATATCTCGAATATATTTAATTTTGCGACAGCCTCAGTTTGTGTTTTGGTTTTTTAGGCAAGATCAAATCTAATTTTTAAATCGAAAAATACCGTGAAAAAATATCTTATAATTTTACTTTTTGCTTTTTTAACCAACCCTGCCCAAGCCCAAAGCACAGCCCAAAATATTGGCGATTATAAATTTTGTAATCATCACAAATTCACCTATTTTAAGCTCAAAATTTATGACATCAGCCTATGCAACAACCAAAGCCAGCAGGTGAATTATCAGAATCTTTATGGACAAGATTTTGCTTTGTTGATTCGTTACAATATTAATATTAAAGGGCAGAAATTTGCGGAGAGCTCTATGGAAGAGATTGTTCGATATTATAAATTAAGCGATTTAGAGCAGAAAAATTATTATAATCAGCTGCTCAAAATTTTTGTTGATGTAAAGCCCAAAGATCAAATTGAAGCGGTTTATCAGGCTTCGGGCATTACTAGCTTTTATTATAATCAAAAATTAATTGGGAAAATTACTGATAAAAATTTCAGCAAAATTTTTCTGGATATGTGGCTGCACCCACAAGCTTACTACGCGGATATGAGAAATGATTTGTTGGGTGGTGGCAAAAAATAAAAAACATACCAAAAACAATCTTCCCAGCAAAACCTGCCTCGCCTGCGGGCGTGATTTTGATTGGCGCAAAAAGTGGGAGAGATGTTGGAATGAAGTGAAGTTTTGTTCGAAGAAATGTAAGTCGAAAGGCGTTTTGAAATAATCTAATTTGGAATTTTATAGTTCAAGTTAAAACCATCAAACCATATTCGGTGTCATCCCCGACTTGATCGGGGATCCAGTTTCAATCCAAGTTCGGTGTTGCATTCTGGATCCCCGACCAAGTCGGGGATGACACGAAGAGAATATATTTATCCTCAAAACTCAAATAATCTAACCTATTTTATCTCAAACATAATCTCATTTCTTCTATTCCATGGAAATGTAAATGGGTCGTCGTAATAGGCTATTATTGGTTGAGATTTGGTTTTAAGATTATTTTGGCTGATAAATTTTTCTAAAATTGCTTTTTGTTGGGCAAAAGTTTTGTCGCTCCAAAGCCCAGAAAATTTGATTGCAACCGTTTTTTTAGATGGTTCAATTTTAAATTTTATTGCTGCATTTTTTGGTTTTGGCAAAGTTTCTAAGCTGTATTTGTTAGGCATTGTAAATTGAACTTGCCATTTTTGCTCTTCTGTATCAGCTGAGTTTTTACTAGCAATTTGCGCAACTGGTGAAGTCATAGCAATTTTTTCGGATTTGGATTCCTGCATAACTGGCGAAGTCATCGCTACTTTTTGGTCAGTAATATTGCCACCAAAAATATATCCAGCTAAAATTCTAAAACCTTTTCCAGCTGCTTCTTCTCTATCTCCACCAACTTCAACTTCAGCAACTAATTTTTTATCATAAGTTCTAATTTCAATATTTTTAGATTGCTTTTCAACTTTATAAGCTGGCGTTTCATAGCCTTTGTAAGTTCCTTCTTTGGACATATTTGCGCAAGATTGAATTAAAACAGTTAGTAAAATTAAGATTGGAAAGATTTTCATATTTGTTATTAATTTGTTAAGGAACCTCTGAACAACTAAAAATTGATATTTCTGAGGATTTTTTGAGTAGAAATTTCATTACTTTTTAGTGGAATATTTCTATATTTCACCAAAAATAATGGAATTTATGCCAAAAAAGACCAGAAAGATCAATTTTTCTAAAACATTGTTTTAGTTGTTCAGAGGTTTCTTAATATTTAGCTTTAATCAAAACAATTTATCAAATGGCCAATCTAGTATTTATTTTAGGTGATCAGCTCTCTTTAAATATGTCATCGCTTCAACATTTTAACAAGCAAAAAGATTTTGTCTTGATGGCGGAAGTTGCAAGTGAGGCAAGCTATGTTTTGCATCATAAAAAGAAGTTGGTTTTTATATTTTCAGCGATGCGCCATTTTGCTCTTGAGCTTGAAAAACAAGGCTTCAAAGTGCTTTATTTTAAATTGGAAGATGGCAAAAAAAGTTTTTCTGAGGCAATAAATTGTGCAGTGAAAAAACTGAATCCTCAAGAAATTATCATCACCGAAGCAGGAGAATGGAGGGTTATGCAAGAAGTCAATTCTTGGAAACAAAAATTTGATTTACCAATTGAAGTTAAAAACGATAATCGCTTTATTGCCACTCATCAAGATTTTGCTAAATTTGCTGATGGCAAAAAAAAGTTAATTATGGAATTTTTTTATCGCAATTTGCGGCAAAAAACTGGCATTTTGGTGGAGAATAAAAAACCCTCAATTGGAAAACCCGTTGGCGGCAAATGGAATTTTGATGCCGAAAACCGCCAAACTATGCCTGACAAGGTTTTGCCGCCAGAAATTTTAAAGTTTGAACCAGATCAGATTACCCAAGAAGTTATTAAATTAGTTGAAGAAAAATTTAGTAAAAATTTTGGTGAAATTATGCCGTTTTTTTATGCGGTTAATCAAAAACAAGCTCAAGATTTTTTTGCGGATTTTATTAAAAATCGTTTGCAAAATTTTGGGCAATATCAAGACGCAATGCGAAGTGATCTTGATTTTGGCTTTCACAGCATCATTTCATTTTACATTAATGTTGGGCTTTTGGACGCTCTAAAATGCTGCCTTGTCGTTGAAGAGGAATATAAAAATGGGCAATGCAATATTAATTCTGCTGAGGGTTTTGTCCGTCAAATTCTTGGCTGGCGAGAATATATCAGGGGCATTTATTGGTATTTTATGCCCAAATATAAAGAGCTGAATTATTTTCAAGCCAAAAGAAATTTACCACAATTTTATTGGGACGAAACCAAAACCCAAATGAATTGCATAAAAAATACCGTGCGTCAAACCAGACAAAACGGCTATTCTCATCATATTCAACGCTTGATGATTACTGGCAATTTTGCAATGCTTTCCAGCATCGATCCCAAACAAATTAACGATTGGTATATGGCGGTTTATTTGGATGCATTTGAGTGGGTTGAGCTGCCAAATACTCATGGAATGGCAATTTACGCTGACGGCGGAATTGTTGGCTCCAAGCCTTATGCGGCGAGTGGAAAATATGTTTCTAAAATGTCAAATTTTTGCAAATCTTGCGTTTATGATGTCAGCAAAACCACTGGCAAAAATGCCTGTCCGTTTAATTTTTTATATTGGAATTTTTTAATTACTAATCAAGAGCAGCTCAAAGGCAATCACCGAATGGTTTATCCTTATTTGAATTTGTCCAGAAAAAGTGAGGAGGAATTGAGGGAAATAAAAAATCAGGCACAAGAGTTTTTGGATTCTTTTTAATAATTTCTGAATCGTCACCCCAACTTGCACTCGAATCTAATATCAATTTAACTTCCTAATTTTTTAGTTCCTAATTCTCACGGTTTATCATTCAATGATTTAACTCTAATGAATATAAGCCTATGGGAGAATTACTACATTCTAACGCCAAGACTACGATTAGAGTCCGAAAAGAAATTCAAGAATCTAAAGAGAGCCTCGCCAAATTAGCCAAGAAATCTAACTTTTTAAAAAACTAAACTCAAAATTTTTTAGAAACCTAAGAACCAAACTGATTGTTGGTGTTGTTATTATTTTCCTTCATAATATAAAAAGAAATTAATGTTAAGGAACCTCTGAACAACTAAAAATTGATATTTCTGAGGATTTTTTGAGTAGAAATTTCATTACTTTTTGGTGGAATATTTCCGTATTTCACCAAAAAGTAATGGAATTTATGCCAAAAAAGACCAGAAAGATCAATTTTTCTAAAACATTGTTTTAGTTGTTCAGAGGTTCCTTAATAGTTTTACAAAGGCAGCGAAAATGCGGCGAACAATATTTAATACCAATTCAATAAATTTTAACAAATGGAAGAGCTAATTTTTCAGGCCAAAAAAGAAGATAAAAAACAAAGGTTGGATAAATTTTTAGTCAGCAAATTATCGCGAAGAAAACTTGAATTTTCTCGGGGCAGAATTCAAAATTTGATTGGGTCTGGCTGTGTTTTTGATGGCAAAAATGCACTCACTGGCTGTGATTATAAAATTAAAGGTGGCGAACATTTGACTATCAAAATTCCTGCTGCTTTAGAATCAGAAATTTTGGCAAAAAATATTGATTTTGAAATTCTATTTGAGGATGAAAATATGTTGGTAATTAATAAGCCAGCCGGACTTACAACTCATCCAGGCAACGGCAATCAGCAGAACACTCTGGTCAACGCCCTACTCTTTCATTGTGGCAAAACTTTATCAGGAATTAACGGAGTGATGCGCCCAGGAATCGTGCATCGCTTAGATAAAGATACTAGTGGCTTGATGGTGGTGGCAAAAAATGATTTAGCGCATCAAGAATTAGCCAGACAAATTCAAGAACGAATCTTAAAACGAAATTATTTAGCGATTTGTTATGGGACTCCAAAACCATTGAGTGGCGTGATTAATAAAAATTTAGGACGCAGTAAAATCAATCGTCTTAAAATGGCAATTATGCGAACTGGCGGCCGAACCGCAATTACTAACTATGCCGTACAAAAAATTTATTTTGATGGCTCTTTATCAATGGTGGAATGCAAATTAGACACTGGCAGAACTCACCAGATCAGAGTTCACTTAGCTTCAATTGGTCATTCAATTATTGGTGATGCAACTTATGGCGGTCGCAAAAGATCTTTGGGAGATGTGAATGATAAAATTAAAGCAACGGTAAATGATTTTCCAAGACAGGCTTTGCACTCTTATAAAATCAGCTTTATTCACCCAGTTTCTGAGGAGGAAATGGAGTTTGAAATTGACTTGCCAGAAGATATCAAAAATTTAGAGAATATTATTTCGATCTGATTTGATAATTTTTCTTAAGGAACCTCTGAACAACTAAAAATTGATATTTCTGAGGATTTTTTGAGTAGAAATTTCATTACTTTTTGGTGGAATATTTCCATATTTCACCAAAAATAATGGAATTTATGCCAAAAAAGACCAGAAAGATCAATTTTTCTAAAA
>CAMDOL010000094.1 GCA_945903615.1 Rickettsia typhi
TTGTCTGGCCCAAATTTTGCTGCTGAAGTGGCGAATGAAGTTCCGAGTATTACAACGATTGCGACGAAAAATAAAAAATTAGCCTCTGCAGTAATTAATCTTCTTAATAATAATCACTTCCAAGCCTTTTATTTCAAGGATCCGCGCACTGTTGAAATTTGTGGCGTGGTTAAAAATGTAATTGCGATTGGCTGCGGAATTGTCGACGGACTTAATCTCGGAGTTAATGCCAAATCAGCTTTGGTAATGAAGGGAATTGGCGAAATCCAACTTCTTTGTAAAAAACTCAAAGCCTCGACTGATGTTGTAAATGCCGCAGGATTCGGCGATATCTTTCTTACCTGCTCTTCACAAAAATCGCGCAATAACTCACTCGGAGTTTTGCTCGCACAAGAAAAAGAAAGAGAAGTTGATAAAACTTACGAAGGCATTTCATCCGCTGCTGCTATTGTTGCGTTGGGTAAAAAGTTGAAAGTAAAACTCGATTTGTGCGAAGGGATAAACAAAATTCTAACTCGAAAATCTTCCGCCGAACAAATCAAAAAAATAATCTCAAAAGCAATTTTGAGTTAGCATAAAAATCCCTAGTTCTTTATTTTTACGAAGGCGGTTATCTAGCAAAAGTTCCCACACGCGGCAAGTCCTCCTGAATTATTGCCTTCGCGGGGATGAGGCTTTAAATTATCTACTTAAAATATATGTCCAACTCAGTTCTAATAATTGATTTCGGTAGTCAAGTCACTCAGCTAATTGCTCGCAGAATTCGCGAGCTCGGTGTTTTTTGTGAAGTAAGAAACTCTGACATCAAATTCAACGAGATCAAAAAAATTGGGGCTAAAGCAATTATTTTTTCCGGCGGTCCGTCCTCCGTTTATGAAAAAGATGCACCAACAATCGACAAAAAAATATTCGATTTAAAAACACCGATTTTGGGGATTTGCTATGGGCAACAACTCATCTGCCACTTGCTTGGTGGTAAAGTTGAGAGTTCAGATTTTAGAGAATTTGGTAAGGCTGTTATTAATTTTAAACCAGAGCTTCTAAAGTCTAAATCCAGCATATTTTTTGGAGTTAGCGGCTCTATTGAAAATGGACTAGTGGCTTCTGGCCAGGGCTTCTTGGATGATTTAATAGAAAAAAATACTAGTAAAAGTCAGGTTTGGATGAGTCACGGAGATTCAGTGAAAAAAATTCCGACCGGTTTCAAAGTAATCGCCCGAACCAAGAGTGCGCCTTACGCCGCAATCGCTGACGAGAAAAGAAAAATCTATGGTGTGCAGTTTCATCCCGAGGTAGAGCATTCGCTTGATGGAAGACAAATGCTAAAAAATTTCGTCATTAAAATCTCTGGCTGCAAACCGGAATGGACGATGAAAAATTTCAAGAAAGAAGAAATTACTCACATCAAAAAACTTGTTGGAAAAAATCAGGTAATTTGTGGACTTAGCGGCGGTGTCGATTCATCGGTTGTTGCAGCTTTGATTAATGAAGCAATCGGCAAACAATTAACTTGTATTTTTGTGGATCACGGTCTTCTTAGAAAAGGCGAGCGCGCACAAGTTGAAGAAGTTTTTGCTAAGAAATTTAAGACAAATTTAGTTTGCGTTGACGAGTCAAAATTATTCTTGTCGAAGCTAAAAGGCATTTCTGATCCAGAGAAGAAACGCAAAATAATAGGCAAAACTTTTATTGAAGTTTTTGACAGGGAATCAGCGAAAATCAAAAACGCGATTTTCCTCGCGCAAGGAACTTTGTATCCAGATGTAATAGAATCTAGCCACCCAAATAAAGGCGCGAGCCATACAATTAAATCGCATCACAATGTTGGCGGCTTGCCAAAAAACATGAAATTGAAATTGCTCGAGCCAGTTAGAATGTTGTTCAAAGATGAAGTGAGATTGCTTGGAAAAGAATTAGGATTGCCTGATCACGTAGTGGGTCGCCATCCTTTTCCAGGGCCTGGTTTGGCGATTCGAATTATCGGTGAAATCACGCCGGAAAGAATTAGAGTTCTGCAAGAAGCTGATGCAATTTACATTGAAGAAATACGTAAAGCTGGTCTCTACGACAAGATCTGGCAAGCTTTCAGCGTTTTGACTCCAATCAAAACTGTTGGCGTAATGGGCGACGCAAGAACTTACGAAAATGTTTTGGCCTTACGCGCTGTCACCTCAATCGATGGAATGACCGCAGACGTTTATCATTTCGATTCTAAATTTTTGTGCTCTGTCGCCGGGCGAATCATTAACGAAGTGCGCGGCATTAATCGCGTGGTTTATGATTTTACATCGAAGCCGCCAGGAACTATTGAGTGGGAGTAGTTTTCCTTATCTAAGTACTTAATTTATATAGGTTTTGTAGTTACACATAACTGTAGCTATTCAATTTCGTAGGTAACTTTAATCCCATATGCCACTCAAAAAACCTTCATTGTGTTGTTAGACGGTTGTTAAAAATGTATAATTTCCATAATTTATTTTCATTCTAACCACTTTTTGGCTTCGCGCAAGTACACATAGTGTCAGCCGTAAAGCCTGTTGGCAAGCAGACAGCAAGATATGACATCACACCAAGCACACCTATCCCATCCAAAGTATCGTCCTGACATTGATGGTTTACGAGCTATTGCTGTGTTATCGGTTGTTGCTTTTCACGCTTTCCCAAGTTGGGTAAAGGGTGGCTTTATTGGCGTTGATGTCTTCTTTGTAATCTCTGGCTATCTCATATCTACCATCATCTTTGAGAATTTAGACAAAGGCACTTTTAGTTTCTCTGAATTTTACTCACGCCGTATTAGGCGTATCTTCCCAGCTCTTCTTCTCGTTCTTATTTCTTGCTTTGCTTTTGGTTGGTTTGCTTTGCTAGCGGATGAGTACAAGCAATTAGGCAAGCACATTGCCGCAGGTGCTGGCTTTCTATCTAATTTTATTTTATGGAATGAAGCAGGGTACTTTGACAATTCAGCTGAAACTAAGCCATTGCTACATTTATGGAGTTTGGGAATTGAAGAGCAGTTTTATATCGTATGGCCTTTGTTGTTATGGTTTGCTTGGAAACGAAAATTTAATCTATTAACAATCACCGTTGTTGTTGCTGTTGCTACTTTTATCCTGAATCTTAAGGGTGTTAAGCAAGATATGGTGTTGCTACCTTTTATTCACCACAAACAAGATTTTGGGAATTATTATGCGGAAGTTTATTGGCTTGGTTAACGCTCTATAAGAAGGACGCATTCACTAGCATTAAGAGCAATATTGACTTTTGGCTTTCCCGTGTTGTTTACAGTGAAAAGCAAGATAGTGATGGCAAGACTTTAGCTAATGTACTTTCATTTGTAGGCTTACTCTTGTTGCTATATGGATTTTGGCGAATCAATAAAGAGTTAAGTTTTCCAGGTAAGTGGGCATTGGTCCCAGTCTTAGGCGCTGTAATAATCATTACAGCAGGTTCTAAAGCTTGGGTTAATCGCACAATCCTCTCTAATAAGCTGGCTGTTTGGTTTGGCTTAATCAGCTTTCCACTTTACTTATGGCACTGGCCAATACTATCTTTCGCTCGTATTGTTGAGAGCGAAGTGCCAAGTCGTAACATTCGTATAGCCGCTGTAGTTCTATCTATTGTCCTTGCTTGGCTTACTTACAAGCTTGTTGAACGTCCACTACGTTTTGGTAATTACAGCAAGGTTAAGGCTTCAGTACTTGTCATCTTAATGAGTATTGTTTTCGGTTTTTCGTTTTACTCTTATCAGTCAAATCTAATTTCTAGTGCTGCCGCTAGAGCATTGAATTTGTCAAAACAATTGGGCTGGGAAATTCCCGCTGGGAGCATCGAGCAATCAAAGCTATGTCACGAAGCTTTTCCAGAAAGCTCTAATATGACATCAAAGGAACGCGACGATAATTTTTGTTTTTTACAAAGCAATAGTAGGCCTAACGTTTTATTAGTTGGTGATTCCATAAATCTTAGCCTTTTCCCGGGGTTAACTAAGTTTAATGATTACAACATTCTTGTTTTGTCGGCTAGTGCGGCGGCTCCATTTTACAATGTTCGTACAACTGATTTTGGCGACTCAATTCGTCTAAATAATTTCAAATTAACAAATCACGCTCTTGACTATGCTTTAAATGCTAGCAACATTAAAGTCGTAGTTTTGGCGTCACAGGCAATTCCTTCCCTTGCACTTCCTGATTCTACATTTAAAATTACAGATGTTTTAAATCCTGATATAAAGGATGCTCATAGCATATTTACTGCGTCACTTAGATTTACCGTTAAGAAACTTTTGGATGCAGGTAAAGATGTAATTTACGTTTTTCCATATCCATCTTTATCCTACGATATTAAGTCTTGTCTTGGAAATATTCGTCCATTTCGTCTTCCGGGCTCGGCCTTGAAAGGGTGCTCACAGACTGCTGGTAATTATTTTCAAACTCAAGGCGGAGATGCGTATAGAGAGTGGGTTAATTCAGTGCTAAAAGATTTTCCACAAGTGAAAGTGTTTGATGCCGCTCTGCCATTTTGTGATTCTGAGAATTGCTACGGTAGTAAAGATGGGAATATTCTCTATCGTGACGGCGGCCACTTAAGTATTAGTGGATCAAATCTTGTTGCGCCAAAGCTTCACGATTTAATAATTAACTCACTTAATGACTAATTGTTTAGCCTGTTAAAATTATTGGCGTAGTTCCTTTTTTGTTATTGCTTAACGTGCAACCTAAGCGACACTTAAGCGTTGATTAAAAATAGGTTCCGTTAGTTGAACTAAAGGGTAAAAAATGGAAAAAGTAGCACAAAACTTACACGCTGTATTTTTACTTATACAAGCTATTGATTTTATTGACTATTTTAGTCAAGTAACTATTGAGTGGGAATGATGTAGATCATTTTCGTCACCACTCTTTAATTCTCTAAGCTTTCAGACTCCTCATCCGAGACGCTTATTTTCGCTATGTTCGCAAAAATTCACTTTAAACACGTAGTTTTTGGTAAATTTCAGGATCCATCTCGATGACATCAACTGAGATGTCGCAGCGTTTGGTTTGTAGTTGCGATTCCTCAAAGGTTTTTTGTACAAATTCTGTGGTTTTTGTGGCGAGTTTTTTTCTGACTTCAGCTGATCTTCCGCCAAGAATTTTGATTGAGATGTGTATAAAAGAAGTGCTCTCTTGGTTTGGGAATCCAACTAAATATTCATCAAAAGAAATACTGCGACACTTACACTGATCTGCATCGAAATTACCTTCAGTGATTGAAGTCATAATTTTTTGAATCTCGGTTTGAATTTTTTGAACTGAGTTTTTTGGAAAATTTA
>CAMDOL010000095.1 GCA_945903615.1 Rickettsia typhi
TCTGAGGATTTTTTGAGTAGAAATTTCATTACTTTTTGGTGGAATATTTCCATATTTCACCAAAAATAATGGAATTTATGCCAAAAAAGACCAGAAAGATCAATTTTTCTAAAACATTGTTTTAGTTGTTCAGAGGTTCCTTAATTATACCGTCGGTTTTAACCAACGGTAATTAAGTTAAGCGGACAGTAATGGCTTCAACCAACATTTTAAAAAATAAAATGTAGAGCTAAAGCCCAAAATACACAAACCTTTATCAGTCAATTTAACTGATTTTAGTTTTATATCAAATTTAGTATCAATAGTTTTGCTAGTGACTTGTACTTGCCTATCTTGGCAAATCATCTTTCATTGCACTTTTAGGCAAAATATTTTTGAGGATAAAATGTAAAAGAAAAACCTCGTATATATTGATATAAGCAAGGATTTTCTTTTAAATTATAGACCAGATATGAAGCATAAAAGTTCAATTAAAGATAGGATCTGGTATTACTGATTCATTGATTTAAAAAATTCTTCATTAGTTTTAGAATTTTCAAGTTTGTTTAGCAAGAATTCCATCGCTTCTACTGAGCTCATTGGATTAACAATTCTTCTGAGCATCCAAGTTTTAGCAAGTGTTGCACGATCAACCAGAAGCTCTTCTTTTCTAGTTCCTGATTTTGTGATATCAATGGCTGGGAAGGTTCTTTTATCGGATAATTTACGATCCAAAATAATTTCTGAGTTGCCAGTTCCTTTAAATTCTTCAAAAATAACTTCGTCCATTTTTGAACCAGTATCAACCAGTGCAGTCGCTATGATAGTTAGTGATCCGCCCTCTTCGATATTTCTAGCTGCACCGAAAAATCTTTTTGGTTTTTGTAATGCGTTGGAATCAACGCCGCCAGTTAAAACTTTTCCTGATGAAGGAATAACGGTATTATAGGCTCTTGCCAATCTGGTTATGGAATCGAGCAAAATAACCACATCTTTTTTGGCCTCAACTAATCTTTTGGCTTTTTCAATTACCATTTCAGCAAGCTGCACGTGGCGTGTTGCCGGCTCATCAAAAGTTGAGCTAACAACTTCACCTTTTACAGAACGCAACATATCTGTTACTTCTTCTGGTCTTTCGTCGATTAACAACACTAACAACACAACTTCAGGATGATTAGCGGTAATTGAGTGAGCAATGTTTTGCATCAAAGAAGTTTTGCCAGTTCTTGGAGGCGCAACAATTAAGGCTCTTTGTCCTTTTCCTAAAGGAGAAATCATATCGATAACTCTGGTACTGATGTCACTTTTAGCAGAATTTGTATCTTCTAGTTCTAGTTTTTCATCTGGATAGAGTGGGGTTAAGTCGTCAAATACCACGCGGTTTCTGATCTTTTCTGGCGCTCCAAAATTGACTTCGTTAACACGCAATAACGCAAAATATCTTTCACCTTTTTTTGGAGCACGAACTTGACCTTTCACAGTGTCACCAGTTCTAAGTCCAAATCTTTTAATTTGACTTGGTGAAACATAAATATCGTCAGAACCTGGAAAATAGTTGGCTTCGCAAGCTCTTAGAAAACCAAATCCATCAGGCAAAACCTCTAGAACACCTTCACCGATAATGATGTTGTTATAATTTTGATCAGAGAAACCTTTTAAAATGTAATAGATAATATCTTGCTTACCTAAATCACCGATATTGTCTACACCATAAGTAGCAGCAATTTCAATTAATTTTTCTGGAGTTTTGGCTTTGAGGGATTTTAGTTCCAAAACCGCATTGGAGTTATTTATTTCAGTTTTTTCATCACCAATAATGGCGCTTTCTTCATTATCACTTTCGGCATTATAACTATTACCGTTACTTGGTTTTACTGGATCAATAGCAGTATTTGCACTTTGAACACCAACTTCATCTTTATTATTTAATTTTGAAGTGTCAGCAGAGCTAGGGGGGGTATTGTTGTTTAATCTTAGGGTTTCAGATCCGGAATTTGAATTGCCAGAGTTAGAGTTTTGAAAGGACATCGTAATTTATGATTGATTTATAGAGAGACTGATTAAAGAGAATCCCAAACAAGATTTGGAAAAAATAAAAGCTTGATTGAGAAAATGGAAGTTTAGAGTGGAGTCTTGTAAATAATTTCAATTGTTTTAAAAGCAAAATAAAGGCGATAGTTCTTTACTATAGATAAAAGTAAAGGCGATAGTGCGTGTTTTGTAATGAGAAGATTACCGAAGTAAAATTCTAACATTTTTAAAGGAGGTAATCCAGCCGCAGGTTCCCCTACGGCTACCTTGTTACGACTTAACCCCAGTCACTATTTTTACCGTGTAGGGCTACCTCCTTGCGGTTAGCTCACCCTATTCAGGTAGAAACAACTTCCATGGCTTGACGGGCAGTGTGTACAAGACCCGAGAACGTATTCACCGTGGCGTGCTGATCCACGATTACTAGCAATTCCAACTTCATGGGGGCGAGTTGCAGCCCCCAATCCGAACTGAGATGGCTTTTAGGGATTGGCTCCGGATTACTCCTTCGCATCCTGCTGTAACCACCATTGTAGCATGTGTGTAGCCCAGCCCATAAGGGCCATGATGACTTGACATCATCCCCACCTTCCTCCAACTTGTCGTTGGCAGTTTCCTTATAGTTCCCAGCATGACCTGATGGCAACTAAGGATGAGGGTTGCGCTCGTTGAAGGACTTAACCTAACATCTCACGACACGAGCTGACGACAGCCATGCAACACCTGTCTCCTACCCACCCGAAGTGAAGAAACTCATCTCTGAGAATCATAGTAGGGATACAAGAGCTGGTAAGGTTTTTCGCGTAGCATCGAATTAAACCACATGCTCCACTGCTTGTGCGGGTCCCCGTCAATTCCTTTGAGTTTTAGCCTTGCGGCCGTACTCCCCAGGCGGAGTGCTTAACGCGTTAGCTTCGCCACCGAATCCCAAAGACCCGATAACTAGCACTCATCGTTTACTGCGTGGACTACCAGGGTATCTAATCCTGTTTGCTCCCCACGCTTTCGTGCAACAGCGTCAGTAATGACATAGATAGTCGCTTTCGCCACCGGTGTTCCTCTTAATATCTACGGATTTCACCCCTACACTAAGAATTCCACTATCCCTCTTCATACTCTAGCCAAGCAGTTTCAACTGCAATTCCAGGGTTAAGCCCTGGGCTTTCACAATTGACTTGCCAAGCCGCCTACGCACGCTTTACGCCCAATGATTCCGAACAACGCTAGCACCCTTCGTATTACCGCGGCTGCTGGCACGAAGTTAGCCGGTGCTTTTTCTGTGGGTACAGTCATTATCTTCCCCACTAAAAGAGTTTTACAACCCTAAGGCCTTCATCACTCACGTGGTATTGCTGGATCAGGCTTGCGCCCATTGTCCAATATTCCCCACTGCTGCCTCCCGTAGGAGTCTGGACCGTGTCGCAGTTCCAGTGTGGCTGATCATCCTCTCAGACCAGCTACAGATCATTGCCTTGGTAGGCCATTACCCCACCAACTAGCTAATCTGATACAGGCCCATCTAACAGCGATAAATCTTTCCCGATTATTGCTAACCGGTAATATATGGCATTAGCCTTGGTTTCCCAAGGTTATTCCTTACTGCTAGGGAGGTTCCTATATATTCCTCACCCGTTTGCCACTGACATATTGCTATGCCCGTTCGACTTGCATGTGTTAAGCATACCACCAGCGTTCGTTCTGAGCCAGGATCAAACTCTCAAATTTTGAGTTCGATTTGGCTTAAATCTTTATTGACGTTTTCTCATATTCTTGCGAATACGAGGACAAATAAAGAGATAGCTAATTTAATTCGCACTATCGCCTTTATTTTGCTTTTAAAACAATTGAAATATTCACAATGTAAAACAGCTACTTATTCGCATAAAGAAATGCAAATCTTCTTAAAGAAGGGTCGCACACTTTAGCGTAAAGTGATTTTTAAAGTCAAGAATAATTTTTGAAGATATTTACTTGAGAGTAAAAAAGAAGATAATCAGAGTTGAGGATCGGCAGAATTTAAAATCAAAATTCAGGAATCTCAACTAACAAAGAGGGACGAAATATAGAAAGTATTTTTGCATTGTCAACAACTAAATTAAATTTATTTTAATGTGTCGTTACAAATTACTCGCTGACCCTTCGGCAAGTCTTATCATTTGACCACAGCCAGATTTTAATAAATTTATATTTTGTTTTTTTAGATGCGTTAATTATTATTCCTTCTCACTTTCATTATTAATCAACACAATCAAAATATGACTGGCAGCCTCCAAAACATCATCGAAATTGCATTTGAAAATCGCAGCGAAATTAACTCCACTACTGCTGGTACTGTTCGCGAGGCAGTTGGGGTAATACTCGGAATGCTTGATCACGGCAAACTTAGAATTTGCAATAAAGAAAATGGAACTTGGAAAGTTAATGAATGGGTGAAAAAAGCCATTCTATTATCATTTCGTTTGAACGATAACTTATTAATGAATTCTGGCGTTCACAATTACTTTGATAAAGTATCATTAAAATTTTCTGATTGGGGTGAAAAAGAATTTAGAGAAGCTGGCTTTAGAGCGGTTCCAGGCTCCATCGTTCGCCACGGTTCTTTTGTTGCTAAAAATGTAGTTTTACTTCCATCATTTGTAAATATTGGCGCTTATATTGATGAAGGCTCAATGATTGATGCTTGGGCAACGGTTGGTTCTTGCGCTCAAATTGGAAAAAATTGCCACATCTCTGGCGGAGCTGGAATTGGTGGAGTTTTAGAACCCTTGCAAGCAAATCCAGTTATCATTGAAGATAATTGTTTTATCGGCGCGAGAAGCGAGGTTGCTGAAGGTGTGATTGTTGAAGAAGGATCGGTGCTTTCAATGGGCGTTTATATTGGCGCTTCGACAAAAATTATTGATCGGGCAACTGGTGAAATTTTCTACGGTCGCGTTCCAGCCTATTCAGTTGTGGTTCCCGGAAATATCCAAGACAAAAATAATCCCAGTCTTTCTTTGTATGCTGCAATAATCGTGAAAAAAGTTGACGAAAAAACCAGATCCAAAACTTCAATAAATGAACTACTCAGGGATTAAATTTGGGTCTCGACTAGCAGATTCTAAATCAACTCTAAAATCTTCAACGATAAAAGTTCATGAATGGAATGCTAAGCAATACCAGATCCCATCTGTAAAGATTTTATAAAAACCAATGTTCTCAATAGTTGAATCATTCATTATTCTGGCAATTTTATCACTTAATTTTGGCGTGATAATTTGGT
>CAMDOL010000096.1 GCA_945903615.1 Rickettsia typhi
GTTGGTTAAAACCAACGGTAATTGATAGGGTAAATCTAACTTTGTGTCAGTCCTAAAAAATTTATGAAACAAAAACTAAAAAATTCCAACCAGAAACCCATCAACAAAAAGCTCCAAGACGCTTTACGAAAAAACCTATCACGCCGCAAAAAAACTGATGACAATTCTAAAAATACCAAAAAAGATGACTAATCAAAACCATTATCAAACCACAATTCTGAGCTTTTTTTGGAAAATCTTAAAACCTTACAAAGCCTATCTAATTCTAATGCAATGACCATTAAAGTCTTTGAAGTTTAAAACTCCTTATGAAAGAGTTATTGAAGAATATCAAATTAATCCTGATATTTTTCTTTTAAATCCAAGCCATAAGAAGGTGGGACTTAACAAATGGCAGGTTTAAAGAAATGTGGAACCATCAAGCTGGAGGAATGGTGATATAAATGCGGATCCGTAGGGGCGTATTGCATACGCCCTTTTTTTCCACCATCCATATTTGATGTTGTGGTGGGCATATGCAATACGCCCCTACGATTCGTAACAAGAATACATATAAGAAGTGCTAGAATCAAACTCTCCCGCACAAGAATCAACTCGTTTATAGACTGGTTTAACATTTAATTTATTTCTCAAATCCCGCACATCTTTTTCAGTTTTACCAACTAATTTTGCCAATCTTTTATCTGAAAAACCAAGTTTTTTCAAAGCTAAAATTCCATCAAAAGTTTCTGGCAAACCGTTGGTTCGAACTTGTTTTTCAACTTTTATTAAATTAGAAATTTGCTCTAAAAACCATGGCTCATAACCGCTGGCGGTTTTAATTTCTTCCAAAGAAATTCCTTCACGAAAAGCTTGAGCGATTAATAGAATACGATTTGGTTCAGCAATTTTTAATCGAGCTTTAATTAATTTTTTGCGTTCATCTAAATCTTCGCAATTAATTCTAACTTCATCCAAACCACTTAAACCTGATTCCATCGAGCGCAAAGCTTTTTGCAAACTCTCCGCAAAACATCTGCCAATTGCCATCACCTCCCCAACTGATTTCATTGAGCTAGAAAGAACGCTTTCTGCGCCTTTAAACTTTTCAAAAGTGAATTTGGGAATTTTGGTCACCACATAATCAATTGTGGGCTCAAATGAGGCTGGAGTTTTGCCGCCGGTAATATCGTTTTTAATTTCATCAAGTGTAAAACCAACCGCCAATTTTGCTGCAACTTTAGCAATTGGAAAACCAGTCGCTTTGGAAGCGAGTGCCGAGGAGCGTGAAACACGAGGGTTCATCTCAATAACCAGCAATCTGCCATCTGCTGGATTCACTGCAAACTGAACATTTGATCCACCAGTTTCAACGCCAATCTCACGCAAAACCGCAATTGAAGCATCACGCATTCTTTGATATTCTTTATCAGTCAAAGTGAGTGCTGGTGCAACGGTGATGGAATCGCCGGTGTGAACGCCCATCGGATCAACATTTTCAATCGAGCAAATAATAATTGCGTTGTCATTTTTATCGCGCACCACTTCCATTTCAAACTCTTTCCAACCAATGATTGATTCATCAATCAAAATTTCATTAGTTGGTGAAGCGGCCAGTCCACTTTCAACAATTTGTTCATATTGCTCTCTTGTATAAGCCACACCACCACCCGCTCCGCCCATTGTAAAACTTGGGCGAATAATTGCTGGCAAACCAATAGAATCAAGAGCCGCCATTGCCGCTTCAAAAGTTTTTACAATTGCATTACGCGGGGTTTCTAAACCAATTTTATCCATCGCATTTTGAAAAAGCTGACGATCTTCAGCTTTTTTAATCGCCTCAATATTTGCACCAATCAACTCAACATTATATTTTGCTAAAATTCCTCTTTTAGCAAGTTCAATTGCACAGTTCAAAGCGGTTTGCCCGCCAACGGTTGGCAAGATTGCGTCTGGTCTTTCTTTTTGAATTATTTTTTCAACAAAATCAGCATTAATTGGCTCGATATAAGTTCTATCGGCAATTTCTGGATCAGTCATTATCGTTGCCGGATTTGAGTTAATCAAAATCACTCGATAACCTTCCTCGCGCAAGGCTTTGCAAGCCTGAGTTCCAGAATAATCAAACTCACAAGCCTGTCCAATCACAATTGGACCAGCTCCAATAATTAAAATTGATTTTATATCAGTTCTTTTTGGCATAAGTTAAGTGTTTTCAATTACCGCCGGTTTTAACCGACGGATCAGAAGATTGCAAGAAAATGGGCTTTAGCCCTACATTTTTTAATTCAAAAATGTAGGGCTAAAGCCCATTAATATATGAAGCATTACCTCGTCGGCAATAAAAAACTGACTATTCTTCCATTACGGTTACAGATTGGCGATTTTTGCTCCAGATTTCTTCGCCAGAACCAACAAAAGATGGGCGCTCTTTACCATAGCTGATGGTTTTAATTCTTGATGAATCAACGCCATTAGAGGTTAAATATTGTTTAACTGCATTGGCTCTTTTTTCACCGAGTGCAATGTTATATTCTCTAGCCCCTCTTTCATCACAATGTCCTTCAACAATGATTTTAATTGCTGGATCGCTTTTGAGCCAAGCAACTTGATTATCTAAAATCTTTTTTGCATCATCAGATAAAGATGCAGCACCAAGATCAAAGAAAACTCGATCATCAACTTGCACTTCTTCAATTGCTGCCTGAGTTTCTTTATTGATTGCAGCTGCCGCAGTTTCGCTATCAACCACATTAAAATTTTGAGGATTTTGTGATATTTGATTTTGTTGATCCGTTGATTGATTAGCATCTTCGATGTGACCTTTTTTTACATTTCCGCAAGAAGAAATTACAAGAGCAAGAAAAGCTAGAGCTAGAATCTTTTTCATAGTTTTATATAATTTGTTATTAAGCAAAAACAGGCTCATGGGCACCTTGAAAAATTCTATTTTTTTAAGGTGCCTTCAATTTTGAATTGAAGTGAAATTTTTGTCAAGTTAAGTTGATGGTTAGTTAACTTTATTTTTGCCCTCATTCATAGCAACATTTTCCTGCCGTCTTAGGCTGGCAGTATAATATTTTTGTAGACTTTCATTATCCTTAACTTGGTTGGAAGCAATATAGCCATTATTTTGTAGGTATCGCTCTGATAAACTTCTTAATCTTTCTGGGCGAGTCAAATAAACCCATTCAACTTCCAAAACTCTAATCTCATCATCTAAAGCCGAAATTTTATTATCAATTTCACTCACTTTATCTTGCAAATTATCAACTTTGAATTGAATCAAAAACATTATCACAATACTGGATAAGACTATAAACGCCAAGCAGCTATTGATTAAATAGCATTTAGAAGTTTTGCTCAGGTTTTCAATTTTAGAAAAATGAAACATTATTTAAAAAAAATTAAATTTTAATTCTTAAGGGCAAGCCTAAGCCTCGCCGATCTTGATCTTATATTGTCTTTTAATTCATCATCGCCAGGCTTGATTGATGAGTTTGTTGGCAATGAAAAACTATAGGTCTTTTTCTGCTCAGTCATAACTGAAAGAGGTTCGTAGCGAGAAAAATTTCTGTCATTATAACCGCTCTTTTCGCGCATAAAGGCTTTTACCAAGCTATCTTCCAAAGAATGAAATGAGACTATCACCAACCTTCCGTTTGACTTAAGCATATTTTCTGCGGACGCTAGAGCGGCTTTTAGCTCCCCCAATTCATCATTAACAAAAATGCGAATCGCCTGAAAAGTTTTGGTCGCTGGGTGAATTTTTCCAGCTTGAAACCCATAAACTTTTTTAACAATCTCAGCCAATTCTAAACCAGTTTTTATTTCACCTTTTTGTCTAGCCTCAACAATCTTTTTAGCAATTCTGCGATGCTTCTTTTCTTCACCAAAATCCCGAATTATTTTTGATAATTCGATCTCTTCAAAACTATTAACTACATCATATGCATTAATGCCTGAAGTATGATCCATTCTCATATCTAGCCTTGCAGAAGAGCCAAACGAAAAACCTCTTTCTTCCTCATCAAGCTGCATTGAAGAGACTCCCAAATCCAAAACAATCCCATCAACTTTATGGCTGACTTTATGCTCCATCTGTGAAAATGGGCTGTTGATAAATTGAAATTTATCTCCAAATTCTTTGCTTAAAGGCTCAACAAATTTTTTGACATTATCGTCGCGATCAAAAGCAATAACTGAGCAATTCGCCGCTTGCAAAATCGCTTTTGAATATCCGCCTGCACCAAAAGTTCCATCAATAAACACTTCGCCGTCCTTTGGTTTTAAAGCTTCTAGAACTTCTTTTAATAAAACCGGTTTATGCGATTGATAATGATTCACTTTGTTAATTTTAATTAAGAAGGCTGTTGCAAAATCGCTTTGGCAAGAAATTTGGTATAAGATGGGCAAACCCAAACAGAATCTCCCAATTCTGCTTGAGCTTTGTGGATTTGAAGTCCATCGGATTTGAAGTCCGCAAGTTGGATTTAAAGTCCAACTTCAATTGCCCAGCCCTCCTTTATTCTTTTTTACTGCTCACCAGTTTTAACTGACCGCGATTTTCCTTGGCATTGGCTTTGGCTTTATCTAGGTAGATAGCAAATTTTGTTGGCTGCCAAATTTCAAAAGTTGTGCCTTTGCCGACAAAAATGGCGGTCTCTTTTAAGCCAATTTTTTTAATCAAACTTTCTGGCAAAATAACTCTTCCGTCACCATCAAATGATAATTGAATTGCACCGCCCAAAATTGTCGCCGCAAAAGAATCGCGGTTTTCTGAAAATGGATCCAAATTATCAATCGATTCGCTAAGTTGTTTGATGCGACCAATATCGCAGCCTTCAATGCAGTCATTCACAAACGACTCATAAACAATAATTCCAGCAAAATCTTGATTTGCCAAAGAGGCACGAAACTGGGCGGGCACGGAAATTCTGCCTTTTTTATCAATTCGGTTTTCGAAAGTTGATAGAAATAACGCCATATAATTTGGGTGTAATCTTTTAATGGAATTTTATGGGGTTTTTATGGGATTAGACGGAAGATTATGGAAAAAATTTGGGATGTCAATATTTTTTTCTAAATAAATTTGCTGTTTTTAAGGAACCTCTGAACAACTAAAAATTGATATTTCTGAGGATTTTTTGAGTAGAAATTTCATTACTTTTTGGTGGAATATTTCCATATTTCACCAAAAATAATGGAATTTATGCCAAAAAAGACCAGAAAGATCAATTTTTC
>CAMDOL010000097.1 GCA_945903615.1 Rickettsia typhi
GATATTTCTGAGGATTTTTTGAGTAGAAATTTCATTACTTTTTGGTGGAATATTTCCATATTTCACCAAAAATAATGGAATTTATGCCAAAAAAGACCAGAAAGATCAATTTTTCTAAAACATTGTTTTAGTTGTTCAGGGGTTCCTTAGGTGATATTGGGATCAAATTATCTCTTCTCCAAATTCAAAGCGACATCCAAAATAGTCTGTTCATCAAAATGATTGCCAATGATTTGCAATCCAAGTGGCAAGCCATCTTTATCAAAACCAAGCGGAACTGAGATTGCGGGCATTCCCGCTAAACTGGCTGGAATAGTAAAAATATCATTTAAATACATTGTTAACGCATCTTGAGTTTTGGCATTGCTGATTGAAAAAGCAGCGCTTGGGGCAACTGGGGTTAAAATAGCATCAACTTTTTCAAAAGCGTTTTTGAAATCTTGCAAAATTAAACTGCGTACCTGCTGAGCTTTTCTGTAATAAGCATCATAATATCCAGCCGATAATACATAGGTTCCGGTCATAATTCTGGTTTTCACCTCTTCACCAAAACCTTCATTTCTGGTTTTTTCATACATTGCTTCTAGAGATAAATTTTGTTCTGCAGTTCGATGACCATAACGCACCCCATCATATCTAGCAAGGTTGGAAGAGCATTCTGCTGGAGCGATAATATAATAAACTGCTGGCGCATATTTGGTGTGCGGTAGAGAAATTTCAATAATTTCAGCACCGTTTTCGTGCAACAGTTTTGCGCCTTTGTTCCATAAATCTTGAATTTCAACTGGCATTTTATCTGAGCGATATTCACTAGGAATGCCAATTTTTTTGCCTTTAATATCAGCTTTGATTAATGAATCAAAATCAGGAACTGCGCGGTTGATTGAGGTTGAATCTTTTTCATCATAGCCAGAAATTATTTTCAAAAGTGTCGCCGCATCAACTACATCTTTGGCAAAAATTCCTGCTTGATCTAATGAGCTGGCATAGGCAACCATTCCATATCTGGAGCATCTTCCATAAGTTGGTTTGATACCAACGATTCCGGTAAAACTTGCGGGCTGACGGATTGATCCACCAGTATCTGAACCGGTTGCTGCCAACGCTAAATTGGCTGAAACCGCAACTGCGGAACCGCCAGAAGATCCTCCCGGAACCAGATTTTCATCACTGTTATTTTTTTTATGATTATTAATCACCGCACCAAAATGGCTATTTATATTTGCTGAGCCCATCGCAAATTCATCCATATTGGTTTTGCCAATCATTGTCGAGCCTGCATTCCAAAGTTTTTTGGTGACGGTTGATTCGTAATCAGGGATAAAATTTTCTAACATTTTGGAAGCAGCGGTAGTGCGAACATTTTTAGTGCAAAATAAATCTTTAATCGCCAATGGAATTCCCTCTAGTTCCCGTGCTGAATTTTTGGCGATGTTTTCATCGGCAATTTTAGCCTGAGCTAAAGCCAAATCGAAAGTTTCAGTGATAAAAGCGTTGTAATGACGACCCGCAATAGCGTTATCAATATAAGCCTGATTTAGTTCAACAGCTTTAAATTCTTTATTCTTTAAACCCAAAATGGTTTGTTTTAAGGTTAGTTTGGTTAGAGCTTTCATAATTATTTTTTTGATGCAGTTTGGATGGATTTGAGCAAAGCATCTTTGCTCAAAAGTTCAGAAATTAAAACACCTTCTGGAGCTGATGGTCCAAACACTATATTGAAGGGAATGCCATAACGATTATATTTTCTCATAAAGTTAAAAATCATTTCATCAGGCTTGGTCAAATCGCCACGCATTGACACAATGTTTGGATCTTTTAGTTTTTCTTTGACTTCACTAGTGTTTAGAACCAATAATTTATTGGCTTTACAAGTAATGCACCAATCAGCAGTGATATCGACAATCACGGTTTTTCCTTGTTTAACCAAATCAGCAATTCTTGATTCATCAAATTTTATCCAATTTTCTTGCTGGGTTTTTTCTATCATCTGATCTAAAGAAATCAAACGATTGGGAATAATAAAAGTGGCAGCAATCAAAGCCACAAATACAATTGCCTCAACAACAAAACTGGTTCTTGATAAATTAATTTTGCTAACAATTTTAAAAAATAACAAAATTAAAATTGCTAAAAAACCAGCTGCAATTGCCGCAATAAAACCAATATTATCAATCAAAATATAAACCAGCCAAACTGCGGTTGCCGCTAAAAATCCTGCCATCAATTGCTTAGCACGAATCATCCAAACGCCTGGTTTGGGCATTAGTTTAACCGCTCCAGGAAAGGCAATTAAAAACAAATAAGGCAAGGCTAAACCCAAAGACATTGAACCAAAAATTAAGAAAATTTCTTGGCTATCAGAGCTGAGTGCAAAAGAAATTGCCACACCAACAAATGGTGCCGAACAAGGAGTTGCAAGCAAAACTGCCAAGATGCCCGAGAAAAAATTAGGAATAAAAATATTTTTCTTTTCTTCTTCTTGAGTAATTTTTTTATTTAAAATTGATGCGAGCAAACCACCAAAATTAAACTCGAACAAACCAATAAGGTTGGCAAAAAATATCATCAGAACCACCAGCAAGAATAATAGGAAGTGAGGATTCTGGAATTGAAAACCCCAACCAACCGCATTGCCTATTGATTTTAAAAATACCGCTACACCAGCAAAAACAATAAAAGAGAAGACAATTCCCAGAATGGTGAAAAGAAAAGCTAGGCGAATTCGACCTAATTTTGACTGGCTATGATTAATAGCGCTGAGCAATTTGATCGACAAAACTGGCAAAACGCAGGGCATAATATTTAGAATTGCACCGCCGATGAAAGCAATAATTAAGGCTTTAATTAAGCTGATTTGTGGTTTTGATTCAGTGGTTTTTTTAATCCACGGCTCTTGTGCAGCAACATTGGTGATGGTTTTGTCTTCTAGATATTGTTGAATATTTTTTAATGCCTGAGTGTCATTTTGTGCCGCTGGTATTGTTAAGAAAAATTTTTGTGACACCGGGATACAAATGTCTTTGCACAAACCATAATTTACCTCGATTTGCAAATTAGTTTCCTTTGTAGAATCAACAACCTCAAGCTTCAGTGGAATAATTACTTTTTCTTGATAAACAGCATATTCAATGGTTTGAGAACCAATTTGCTCTTTTTCAATATAAGATTTGGGAAAGATTGGATTAACTTTGGCAATGTCAATATTTGTAGAGTTAGAAAAATTGAAAGATGGGGGAACGCCAAACCCAGATTGATCTGGTGCATAAATTTTCCAACCATTGTCAATTGC
The DNA here is from genome assembly GCA_945903615.1 of Rickettsia typhi. GTDB lineage: Bacteria > Pseudomonadota > Alphaproteobacteria > Rickettsiales > UBA1997 > JAJTCH01. The sequence goes on from CAMDOL010000097.1 coordinate 3,293, forward strand.
AACTTCAAAGCCGGCAATTAATTTTTGTGCATTTTCTGATTGATAAAAACTGGCGATAATTCTACTTTTTGCTCCGCCATTTTCAGCCGCTTTAAAGCCTGTTTCAGCCGCAAAACTGTTGTTTGTGCACAGCAAAAAAAAGATTGGCAAAATCAATCTAAAAATAAATTTTCTCACTTGCATTAAAGGGGATTATCAAATAGTTTAAAGGCTCTTTTTCAGAAAGAAATTCATTATCTAATCAAATCTAATAAATTCAAGAATTCTTATGCAGCCAGTTGAGGTTATTGTCGTGGACAGCAAAAAAATTAGTTGCGATGGAAACAAAGGCGCGTCAAATCATCCATTAGTTTATTTGAATATGGGCACAAAAGATAGCGTGGTCTGTCCTTACTGCAGTCGCTATTTTACAACCAAAAAACCCGTCGATACTTTTTTTGCTAACAATCACCTTAAAACAAATTCTAATCATTCTTAATTTTTCAAAATCAATACAGCTAAAACTATGGTAAATACAGCAATAATCGGCTTGCAATGGGGCGATGAAGGGAAGGGTAAAATTGTCGATTTTTTATCAGATAATTTTTCTGCAGTAGTTCGCTTTCAAGGCGGACACAATGCTGGGCACACCATTAAAGTTGAAGATAAAGTCTACAAATTAAGCTTATTGCCATCAGGAATTATTCGTGGCAAATTTGCGGTGATTGGTAGTGGCGTGGTTCTTGATCCAAACGCACTTTTCAACGAGATTGAAGCGGTCGCAAAAAACGGCGTGATCGTTGATGAAAATAATTTAGCCATCGCTGATAACGCCTGCTTAATTTTATCAATTCACAGAGATCTGGATGAATTTTTAGAAGAGGCTAAAGGCGAGAATAAAATTGGCACCACTTGTCGTGGTATTGGCCCAGCCTATGAAGATCGAGTTGGCAGAAGAGCAATTCGCATTTGTGATTTGTTTAATGACCAAGTTTTAGAGTCGCGCTTGGAAAACTTATTATCTTATCACAATATTTTGCGCCGCGGCATTGGCATTGAAGACATAGACTTTAATGCAATGCTTAGAGAGTTAAAATCATTTCGCGACAAATTAAAAAAATTCAGCCGACCAGCTTTTGAGATTGCTAAAACACTCCAAGAAGTTAATGGGCAAATAATGTTTGAAGGTGCCCAAGGCGCACTTTTAGATGTTAGTTTTGGAACATATCCTTTTGTAACATCAAGCAACACAACGGCTGGCGCAGTTGCAACTGGCAGTTGTTTAGGCGTTGCAGATGTGCACAAAACTTTAGGCATTTTAAAAGCCTACACCACCAGAGTTGGCTCAGGCCCTTTTCCAACTGAACTTGAAGATGAGATTGGAAAATTTTTGCGCGTTGAAGGCGGCGAAGTTGGCACAGTAACAGGCAGAAATAGAAGATGCGGTTGGTTTGATGCGGCTTTGGTGCGTCAATCAATTTTAGTTTCATCGGCTAAAACCGTGGCTTTAACCAAGCTTGATGTTCTGGATAAATTGCCAAAAATTAAAATTTGTATCGCCTACGATATTGACGGCAAAATCTATGATTACTTGCCGCTATCAATTGATCTACAAGCTAAAATCAAACCAATTTATGAAGAAGTTGAGGGCTGGAATTGCAAAACTGCTGGTGCCAAATCTCTGGATAAATTGCCACAAAAAGCCTTGGATTATATCAAAAGAATTGAATCGCTTTGTGGAATAAAAGTTGAAATTATTTCCACCGGCGCCAAA
>CAMDOL010000098.1 GCA_945903615.1 Rickettsia typhi
ACCATTTATTCGATTTAGTGGTTATAAATTTAACCACTAAATCGATACCAAATTTTCCACTGCTTTTTCAATTAATTCAAACACCTCAATAAAACCATCAACCCCACCATAATAAGGATCAATCACCTCATCATTAAAACGATTTTCTACATCAGCATATTCTAAAAATAGTTGAATTTTATCTTGAAATTGAGGCGGACAAATTGCTCGCAAAGCTGAAATATGACCACGATCCATGGCAAAAATTAAATCGAACTTTACAAAATCTTCCGCCACAATTTGCCGCGAAAAAATTTTTGAAAAATCTATTCCTTTACCTTCTCCAACCACAACTGCCCTAGAATCTGGGCGTTCCCCCGCATGAAACCCAGAAATTCCCGCTGAATCAACGGCAATATTTTTTAAGCCCAATTTTCTGATTTTATAAAGTGCAATGGCGTGCGCTGTTGGCGAGCGACAAATATTTCCAGTGCAGATAAAAAGTAATTTTTTCATAATTAATCGAATATAAAATTTTTCTGATAGCGAACCCAATCTTTAATTGAACTTTTATGCTTCATATTTTCTGAGGATAAAAGCTGCTAATAAATTTTGGTGAAAATTTTTTATTGATTGTATTGATGTGAAGAAAACATAAAAACAAAACTAGGATTATTGCAAAAGGGTGATTTTGTAATAATCCTAGTCTGGATTTACGCGGCGGTGATCTGTTATCATCTTGCTGCTTTTTTATCTCAAAATTAATTTATATTAAACATAACATATAAATAGATATATATAACGCAAGTATAAAATATAAAAAAATTAAGTTGAGTTAAGGAACATCTGAACAACTAAAACAATGTTTTAGAAAAATTGATCTTTCTGGTCTTTTTTGGCATAAATTCCATTATTTTTGGTGAAATATGAAAATATTCCACCAAAAAGTAATGAAATTTCTACTCAAAAAATCCTCAGAAATATCAATTTTTAGTTGTTCAGAGGTTCCTTAATCAATAATTTTAATTTGATTATAAAATTATAAATCCTTATAAATAGCCCGCATTTCTAACTGATAATCCAAATCTGCTCTTAAAAAATATGAACTTTTCTCCATTTATAACTGGGCAATTGCCAATTTTGTCAATTTTAATTTTTTTGCCAATTATAGGGGCGTTGCTCGCATTATTTTGTGTTCCGTCTGGTCGTCCAAATTCTAATCGCAATCTCTTCAACTGGTCTTTGTTGGTCAGCTTCATCACTTTTGCTGTCTCAATAAAATTAATGCTCATATTTGACAAATCTGCGGTTGATTTTCAGTTCACTGAAGTTTTTGCTTTTATTTCCAGCTCGTCAATTAAATATCGAGTTGGTATTGACGGAATATCGCTGCTGATGATTTTGCTTACTACTTTTTTAACACCAATTTGTCTTTTGGTGAGCATCAATTCTATCAAAACTAGAGTTAAAGAATATGTAATTTGTTTTTTACTTTTGGAAGGTTTTGTGATTGGCTCTTTTGCGGCAACTGATTTAGTTTTGTTTTATATTTTCTTTGAAGCGATGCTCATTCCAATGTTTTTAATTATTGGCATTTGGGGTGGAAAAAATCGGGTTTATGCTTCTTTCAAATTTTTTCTCTACACCTTATTTGGTTCAGTTTTATTTCTAATCGCCGTCATTTATATCTACAATATCACCGGCACCTCCGATATTGTGATTTTAAAAAGCAAACTCTCATTGATTGATCTTAATATTCAAAAATGGTTATGGTTGGCTTTTTTTGTTTCCTTTGCGATAAAAATCCCTATGTTTCCGTTTCACACTTGGTTGCCTGATGCTCATGTGCAAGCTCCAACCGCAGGTTCGGTGATTCTGGCGGGCATTTTAATTAAGCTGGGCGCTTATGGTTTTTTAAGATTTTCTCTACCATTTTTCCCCGCCGCTTCAGCATTTTATACCCCAGCAGTTTTTGCTTTAAGTGTCATTGCTATCATCTATGCCTCAATTGTGGCACTGATGCAAGAGGATATGAAAAAGATGATTGCTTATTCTTCCGTGGCTCATATGGGTTTTATCACAATGGGTATTTTTGCGATGAATATGCAAGGTTTGCAAGGTGCAATTGTGCAGATGATTAGTCACGGTTTGGTTTCCTCAGCTTTATTTTTAGGAGTTGGCGTGGTTTATGATCGTATGCACACCAGAGAAATTGTTGATTATGGTGGACTAGCAAGCAAGATGCCAAAATATGCTGGTTTTATGATGCTCTTTACAATGGCAGCGGTTGGCTTGCCGGGAACTAGCGGGTTTGTTGGTGAGTTTTTATCAATCATTGGTGCGTTTCAAGCCAATAAAATTGTTGCTATTCTTGCTGCGTTTGGAGTGGTTCTGGGTGCCACTTATATGCTCTGGCTTTATTCAAGAGTTATTTTTGGTGAAGTTAAAAATGCCAAAGTGCAAAACATTACTGATGTGAATAAAATTGAGTTTTGTATTCTATTTTCCATTTCTTTATTGGTATTGCTGATTGGTATTTATCCAGCTTCGGTGCTTAGATTCATTGATATTCCAGTGCAACAAATTATTAATTTACATTAACTGATTATGAACATTTTAGCTTTTTTGCCCGAGTCAATCCTATTTGTTGGCGCCTTACTTATATTGATGCTCGATGTTTTTCTGGGTAAAAAAACTAGCAATATGCCCAGAGTTTTGTTCATCATAGCTATTATAATTTCCTTCACCTCGCTGGCTTCAGTTTTTATCGGCTACAATTCTTTTTATTCCGCTTTTGATAATACATTTTATAGCACCAGATTCACTTCTTTTGTAAAAATAATCACTGTCTTTATTTTAATTTTTACCATCTTTATCTCAGCAGATTTTGTTGAAGAAGAGCGTCGAATTAGTTCCGAGTTTATCGCCTTAGTGATGATCGCCACAGTTGGTGGTATGTTGATGGTTTCTTCCAACAGCTTATTGCCAATTTATATGGCACTAGAATTGCAGGCTTTATCACTTTATTTGCTTGCGGCAATCAAAAGAGATTCTGCCAAATCCTCAGAAGCGGGAGTAAAATATTTCTTACTTGGCTCAGTTGCTTCGGGTTTGTTGCTGTTTGGAATTTCTTTAGTTTATGGTTTTACCGGAACAGTCGATTTGAATGATTTGATAAATTATTATAAAGCCAATATTGGTCACATTCCAGTCGCAGTTTTCTTGGGCTTTACTTTGATTATTATCGCGATGTTCTTTAAAGTTTCTGCCGCACCATTTCATATGTGGACTCCCGATGTCTATGAAGGCTCAACCACAATCGTCACTACTCTGTTCGCCTCATTAGTAAAATTCATCGCCATCATCATCTTGGTTCGTCTTTATTTTAACCTCACTGTCGTTTGGCAAGATATGCATCAGATTGTCATTGCTGTGGCGATTTTATCTTTGATTGTCGGCGCCTTTGGTGCAATTCGTCAAAATAATATCAAAAGAATGTTAGCTTACAGTGCCATTGGTCATATTGGCTTTGTGCTTGCTGGCTTGGCAGTTGGAAATATTGATTCCATCAAAGCAATAATTTTATATGCGGTGATTTATAGCAGCTTGTCGCTCGGCTCTTTTGCCTTTTTGTTAATGCTGCAAGATGAAAGTAATAAAAATACTGACTCTAAAAATGATCGTATTTATGAGCTCTCCGCTATTGCTGGCTTAGCTAAAAGCAGCCCAATTATTGCTATGTCTTTAGCGGTAATAATGTTTTCTATGGCAGGCATTCCGCCCATGGCTGGCTTCTTTGCCAAGTTTTATATTTTAATGTCAGTAGTTGGTAATGGCTTTTATACCTTGGCAATAATTGCGGTTTTATGCAGCGTGATTAGTGCCTTTTACTACTTAAGAATTGTAAAAATTGTTTATTTTGATGGTGAAAATGAAAGCCAAAAAGGTATAACTTTAGTCATCAACAACGCTTCAATAGTCTTAATTTTAATGGCTTTAGCTAATTTATTATTCTTACTTTATTTAGACCCAATTACTAAAGTGATTGCGGAAATATTATAAGATTAGCCGCAAGCCATAAGTCTCAAGAGCAAATTGACAAACGACTAACAAACTATGAACCCCCTAATCTCCTCCCTCACAACAACTGCCCTAAAGGGCAAAATCACTGTTGCAGGTGATAAATCTATCTCGCATCGGGCCTTAATTTTTTCATCTTTAGCTAACGGAATCTCCAATATTTCTGGGCTTTTAGAAGGTGAAGATGTTCTGCGAACCGCAACCGCTTTGAAAAAAATGGGTGCGAGAATCAAGCGCCTAGAAACTAAAAACGAAAATAATATTTGGCAAGTAAACGGTGTTGGCTACGCAGGATTGCAAAAGCCTGACAGTATTTTAGATATGGGCAATTCAGGAACTTCCACCAGATTGTTGATGGGATTGGTCACCCCTTTTAATTTTTCTACCTCCTTCACTGGCGATGATAGTTTGATCAAACGCCCAATGAAACGCGTGTTTGAACCACTCAAAGAAATTGGAGCCGAGATTATTGCTCGTGACGAAAATCTGCTTCCCGCCACAATCATCGGCACTGACGAGCCTATGCCAATCACTTACGAAATGAAAGTTGCTTCCGCACAAATCAAGAGCGCAATTATGCTTGCCGCCTTAAATATCAACGGCACAACAACAATTATTGAACCAGAAAAATGCCGTGATCATACCGAAATTATGATGCAATATTTAGGACTAGACATAGAAGTCATTGAGTCAAGCTCCCCCTATCTAGGGGGAGCGAGTTTGCCTCAGCAAACGATGGGGGTTCGCAAAATAATCATCAACGGTTGCAATGATTTTGCCGCCAAAGATTTTGTCGTTCCCGGTGATATTTCTTCCGCCGCTTTCATAATCGTTGCCGCATTAATCACTCCAAACTCAAAAATCAAAATCAACAATGTGGGCGTCAACCC
>CAMDOL010000099.1 GCA_945903615.1 Rickettsia typhi
CAAAATTTCATCCGCGGCTTTTGCCAAAGATGCTGAGTTTTATGATTTTTATCGAACTATGCAAGCCTATGATTCTAGCTTAAAACCCGAAAAAACCACCGTGGTGATTTCGCCAGATAGTGAGTTTTTTAAATATTTTAATACCAAATAACCCGCCGTCCCTTAAGGAACCTCTGAACAACCAAAACAATGTTTTAGAAAAATTGATCTTTCTGGTCTTTTTTGGCATAAATCCCATTATTTTTGGTGAAATATGGAAATATTCCACCAAAAAGTAATGAGATTTCTACTCAAAAAATCCTCAGAAATATCAATTTTTAGTTGTTCAGAGGTTTCATAATTAGCTTGTGATGGTGTGGTTGTCAATCAACCAAACCTAAATTATGAAAAAAATAATTATCACTCTAATAATTTTTCTCAGCCAATTCAGTCTTGCCGTTGCAGATCCAATCAGCCATAAAGAGCCGCCATTTAGAGAAGGTTTTGCTGATATTGTGGGCAATTTGTTACCTGCCGTTGTCAACATTTCTACCGCCCAAAAATCCAAAGATGATATCAATGAGATTCTAACAAAACTTCCTGAAGATAAAGTTTTTGATCAGCTCAAAGATTTACTTTTTAAACAATCATTACAGCAAAAACAAAACTCTTCTTTAGGCTCGGGATTCATCATTTCTAAGGATGGCTACATTGTCACCAAATATCATGTGATTGAAAATTCTGCAGAAGTTTTTGTGAACTTAAGCGATGGCAAAAAATTCACCGCTAAAGTTATTGGTGTGGATAAAAAAACTGATTTAGCGGTTTTAAAAATTGATACTGGATTTGATTTGCAATATATAAAATTTGGCGATTCAAGCAAAAGCCGAGTTGGTGATTGGGTGATTGTAATCGGTAATCCGTTTGGTCTAGGCGGATCAGTGTCGGTTGGCATTGTCTCTGCTCGTGGGCGCGATATAATTTCTGGTCAGGGAGATTTTATCCAAACTGATGCGGCAATAAATCGCGGCAATTCTGGTGGGCCACTTTTTAATATTAAAGGTGAGGTTATTGGCATTGCCACGGCAATTTTCTCAACTTCGGGAGGCAGTGTAGGAATTGGCTTTGCAGGAACTTCCAACGATTCTCTACCAATTATTGAACAACTTAAAAATCAAGGTGCGGTAATTCGTGGCTGGATTGGAGTTTCAATTCAAGGCGTTAATGAGGATATGGCAAAAGCACTGGGAATGCCCAAACCAAAAGGTGCAATGGTTATCTCGAATGCTAAAGACGGCGCCGCTGAGGAAGCTGGAATTTTGCCAAGCGATGTAATTATAAAATTTGACGGCAAAGATATTGATGAGATGAAAATGCTTCCACAAATAGCTGCCGAGACACCAATTGGCAAGAAGATTAAAGTGGTCGTCATCAGGCGAGGTGAAGAAAAAACTCTGAGTGTTAAAGTGCAAAAAATGCCGGTTAATTTAGATGAAAAAGATGAAACTTATCCAGATAAAAAATTTAAAACCACCAATGTTTTAGCGATGGGCTTATTGGATTTAAATATGGAAGTCAAAAAAGAATATAAAATTGAAGATAAAAAAGGCGTTCTGGTTGCTGAAGTAAAGCTTGCCAGCAAAGTGTCTGAAGCTGGTATTGTGGTAGGTGATATAATTTTATCTGCTAATCAAGTTCCGGTTAAATCAATTAAATCTTTACAAAAAATTATTCTTGGGGAGATTAATAAAGAAAAAGATGTGATCTTGCTTTTGATTAAAAGAAAAGATCAGCAACTTAGCGTGGTTTTGGATCTGAAATAGTGCTAATAAAAAAATCTCCCGCCAAAATAAATCTTTATTTAGAAATCGTTGGTCGCGCTACAAATGGCTACCATTTGCTAGATAGTTTGATGGTGCCAATTGATATTTTTGATGTGATAACTTTAGAAAAGAGTGATCAACTGCAGCTAGAAATTAAAGGTGAAAATGCTGCTGTTCTCCAAGTAAATTGGCAAAAAAATATCATCATTAAAGCAATAAATTTATTAGCAGAAAAATTTTACCTAACACCCAATATCAAAATTACTTTAGAAAAAAATATTCCCATCGCTGCGGGTTTGGGTGGCGGATCTTCTAATGCGGCGACAATACTTTTGATGTTAAATGAATTTTATGATTTGCATTTAAGCAAAGCAGAATTGTTGGATTTGGGTTTAAAGTTAGGAGCTGATGTGCCGTTTTTTATTAATGGTAAAGTGGCTTTTGTTTCTGGAATTGGTGAGGTTTTGAAGTTAGTAAAATTTAATTGTGATAATCTATTTTTGTTAATTGTTAATCCCAAAAAACCACTTTCTACACAAGAAGTTTTTTTGAATTTTGCAGCAGATTTTCGGTCACAAAATAGCCAAATCAAAAATAACCAAATCATTTCTACAATCAAAAATCGCTACAATGATTTGCAAATTTCAGCTATAAGAATCATTCCTGAAATTGCGATAATTTTGCAGAAAATTTCTCAGCAAAAAAATTGTTTAGTCAGCAGAATGTCTGGTTCAGGAGCTAGTTGTTTTGGAGTTTTTGAAAATGCAGAAGATTTAGAATTGGCGTATATAAATATGCAAAAAACTTTTCCAAATTTTTATATTAGAAGAGCTAAATGCTTAGAATAAATTCTGGCTAAATATCCTTCATAAAATGATAACCCATAACTTCAAATCCTTCTCTTAAATAAAAATCGTGCGACTTGGTGTTGTCCAGCCGCGAATCTAAAATAAAGTGCTGACAACCTTGTTTCTTGCCTTCATTTTCAATAAAATCCAGCATAGTTTTGCCAATACCAGAACTGCGATATTGTTCATCAATTACCATATTTCCAACTTGTATATATTTGCCTGAATAAAAACGAGTTAGAACCCAAAATCCAGCAATTCCAACCATTTTATCGTTAATGTAGCTGGCAATCATTTGGTAATTTTCTTCAGCTAAAATTTCATCGATATATTTTAGAAAATCGTCCTGACTAATATGTTGGTGATGTTGAGCTAGTATTGGAAAAACTAGTGCAATCTCAGCTTTGTTGTTGAGTTTTTTGATAACGATATTAGGCATCTATAATCTCTTTTAATTTTTGTGGCAAACTATGCGCCCAATTGCTGATACTGCCAGCGCCAATACAAACCACCATATCACCAGATTTAGCCTGTTCTTTGATCAACTGCGGTAGATCATTTTCGCTATTTAATTTTAGTACATTTTTATGTCCAGTTTTTTTAATCCCTTTAATCAAAACATCACTAGTAATTCCGGCGATTGGATCTTGCCCAGCGCTGTAAATATCGGCGATAATCGCTGTATCAACATCAGCGAAGGCATTACAAAATTCGTCAAATAAATCTCTCGTGCGGGTATATTTGTGGGGCTGGAAAACCACAATCAATTTATGATCTGGCAAAATTGCGCGTGCAGCTTTAAATACTGCTTTTATCTCAGTTGAGTGATGACCATAATCGTCGATAATTGTGATTCCATTAACTTCGCCAGTTTTAGTAAATCTTCTTTGTACGCCAGAATAATTCATCAAACCTACTTTGATTTGAGCTTCACTCAAACCAAAAAATATGCCAATGGCAACTGGTGCAAGAGCGTTTTTAATATTGTGAATTCCGTAAGCTGGCATTTTAATATCTTTAATGATGTAACCATTGCTTTTAATTTTAACATCAAACTTTAAACCTGACGCAGCTAGAGAAATATTGAATCCAAAGTAATCAGCGTTTTCATCGTTGACGCTCAGAGAAACCAGATTTTGTTGAGTCGTAGATAAATTTTGATAAAGTTTTTTAACTTCTGGATCATCGATGCATAAAGCCACCAAGCCACTAGCTGGAATTTGCGTGATATATCTTTGGTAATAAGATTTGACCAACTCAAAATCTCCGCCATAAAATTCTAAATGCTCAGGCTCAATATTGTTAACCACACCAATGAAGCTTGGCAAATCAACAAAGCTGGCGTCGGATTCATCCGATTCTGCCACCAAAAATTTTCCTTCACCAAATTTAGCATTGCTGCCAAAATAATTGATAATGCCGCCATTGATAACCATGGGATCTAGTCCGGCACTTTCCAATAAAACCGCAATCATTGCAGTAGTGCTGGTTTTGCCATGAGTTCCAGCTACAGTTATTCCTTGCTTTTCACTCATAATTTCTGCCAACATATCCGCTCTTCTGATGATTGGAATGTTTCTGGATTTGGCTTTAACAAATTCTGGATTGGTTGTTTTTACAATCGAAGTTTCGATAACCAAAACTACATCATCAGTAATATTCTCTTCCTTGTGTCCTACAAAACACTTAATCCCCAAGGCATCAAGAGTTTTGGTGTTGTTATTTTGTGATAAATCTGAGCCTTGAATTTGGCAACCGATTTTATGTAAGATGAGCGCAATTGCACTCATACCAATGCCGCCAATGCCGATAAAATGAATTTTTCCAGATGAGTAACGATTTTTGAGATTTACGAAGGACATTTAAATGTGTTTTGAATTGCGAACCAAACCTTGCATTTAAAATAAAAAATTTATATTTGTAAATGATTTAATAGTCATTATTCGTTAGTTATGAGTCCGTAGTTGTTAGTTATAAATATAAAAAGTAAATTATTCCTAACAACTAATGAGACTGCTCGCAAAATCTATCTTTGGCTTAAAATTTTACTACAAATTTATTTTTTTCATTTATGAGCAGTTGCAAATCAAAGATTTGTCGTTAAGGAACCTCTGAACAACTAAAACAATGTTTTAGAAAAATTGATCTTTCTGGTCTTTTTTGGCATAAATTCCATTATTTTTGGTGAAATATGGAAATATTCCACCAAAAAGTAATAAAATTTCTACTCAAAAAATCCTCAGAAATATCAA
>CAMDOL010000100.1 GCA_945903615.1 Rickettsia typhi
CATCTTGCAAACTGGCCGCAACACTTTCATCTATTCCCAAACGATTTAATAAAATAACAAAAGCATTTCTGTGCCCAGCGGCAACAGCATTGATTCTGGCTTGACTAGGTGTTTTTCCAGAAGCATTTACCGACACATCACTAACAGAATATTGGCTTTGCACCTCAGCCAACGCAATTTTGGAATTGAACAGCAAGACATTGAACAGCAAGACTAGGATTAGACAAAACCATCGAGGTTTCATCACTTGGTAAATCATATTGGAAATTGACATTAATTTAATTGGGGGGATAATTTGCGCCTACAAAATCTGCTTAAAATTTACGCAAAATAACTTAGAAACGCAAATGAAAACTACTGATTTTAATAAAAAATCTAATAAAAAATCTCTGAGCTACAAAGATGCTGGGGTTGACATTTCTGCTGGCAATGAATTGGTCAATAGAATTAAGCCTTTTGCCAAATCAACCATTCGTCCTGGCGCTGAAGCTGATTTGGGAGGATTTGGCGCTTTGTTTGATTTGGCAAAATGTGGTTATAAAGATCCAATTTTAGTTTCTTCCACTGACGGCGTTGGCACCAAACTCAAAATCGCCAAAGACTTAGGCAAGCACGACACTATTGGCATCGATTTGGTTGCAATGTGCGTTAATGATTTAGTTGTTCAAGGGGCAGAGCCGTTGTTTTTTCTAGATTATTTTGCTTCGGGAAAATTATCTTTAGATGTCGCCAGTGATGTAATTAAAGGAATTGCTGTCGGATGTAAAATGGCAAATTGTGCGCTGATTGGCGGAGAAACCGCAGAAATGCCTGGGCTTTATGGCGAAGGCGACTACGATTTAGCCGGCTTTACTGTTGGTGTGGTTGAAAGAGAAAATATTTTGCCAAAAAATGTTGTGGTTGGTGATGTGGTTTTGGGCTTAAAATCAAGCGGCGTTCACTCCAATGGCTTTTCTTTAGTGCGTCATATTTTGCAGGAAAGCAACATTGCTTTGGATCACGAATTATCTAGCGGCAAAACTATTGGTGAAGCATTGTTAGAGCCCACAAAAATTTATGTTAAATCGTGTTTAAGCGCCATCAAAACCGGCAAAATCAAGGCTTTGGCTCATATCACTGGCGGCGGATTGCTAGAAAATATTCCACGAATTTTACCCAAAAATCTTTTTGCTGACATAAATTATTCCAGCTGGGAATTGCCAGAATTATTTCAGTTTTTAAAAGATGCTGGCAATGTTGAAGATATCGAAATGCAACGCACTTTTAATTGCGGAATTGGTATGATTTTAGTTGTTGATAAGAAAGATATTACCGCTGTAAAAGCAACACTCATCGAGTTTGGCGAAGAAGTTTTTGAAATTGGCACCATTAAACAAAACGCTTGATTATTGAGTGTTCAATGCAAAAATATCAACAGTTTTGAAACCCTAAATTTAAATCAAACACAATGTCTAAAACCAAAAAACCACAAATCAATTTTAAATATCAAAAATCTGCCGGATACAGAAACTACCAAGTTGATGGTATATTTGGCGGAATTTTGCCAACTACTAAAATTTGGCTCGATATCTTTGTAGAAAAAGGATACTCGCCAGAAGAAATTCTCTGCGAGGTCAATAAAGATGGATCAGTTAGCGAAATTAAAAGATCCCCCGCTGAAAAAAATAACGAGATTACCCGAGAATTGCAGTCTGGTTTTATAATGGATTTAGCAATGGCTAAAACTGTAAGGGAATGGCTTGATGATAAAATTCAAAGAATTGAAGATGAATTAAAAACTAAGAAATAAATATGTTTGCATCAAAAACTAAAATATGGCTATCAGTATCTCTGGCTACCTTATCGCCAGCTTATGCAAGCCCATTTAGCTATGCCACAAATTATTTAAAATCAACATATGCAGATGCAACAAATTTGCAGGATAAAAATTCTATAAATAAAATCGCCAACCTAAAAACCATTCAAACAATGCGAAACTCACAAAAGGATAAAAATTTAATTAGATACAACAGTTTAAAAGAGATGTTCAATGATTGCTGGAAATAGCAAATGTGCTATCAAGTTTTAATCACCACGCAATTCAAAAAAGACCTTAAAAGATTAAATAAGCAAGGCAAAAACAAGAGGCTGCTGGAGGATGTGCTAAAAAAGATAATTAACAAAAATCCTCTAGAAGCAAAGCATAAAAATCATCCATTAAAAGGTAATTGGGTTAGTAGCTATGATTGCCATGTTCAGCCAGACTGGGTATTGATTTATACAATAAACAACAAAAATAATACTGTTACTTTTGAAAGAACAGGTAGCCATTCAGAAATACTATAGCAATGAATAAAAATCTTTCCGTCCATTTACAAAATTTTCCCGATGTTTCGTTTCTAAATGCCAAGACCGATTTGGTGGCTGATATGGATATGGTGCGTCAAATTTGTAGCACAGCACTTTTTATTCGTGATCAGAAAAATTTGCGAGTAAGATTGCCATTAAATAAACTTAATATCATTGGCAAAAAAGCAGCGCGAATGCTGCAATATAAAGATATTATTGCTGATGAGGTCAATGTAAAAAATATTGAAATTACACCAGAAATTGGTGATTTGGCGGAATTGAAATTACAAATTAATCTAAAAAAGGTTGGCGCAAAATTAGGCAAAAAAATGAAAGATGTGACTATTGCCGCCCAGACCAATAATTGGAAAAAAATCTCTGACAACCAAATTGAAATTGCTGGGGTTATTTTGAGTGATGACGAGTTTGAAATTAAATTAGTCACTAAAAATTCTGATAATACCGCAGCGCTCTCAAGCAATGATTGCTTGGTTGAACTCGATATTAATGTGACTGAAGAATTAAAAGAAGAAGGTTGGGCACGAGATATTGTGCGGGCAATTCAGCAAAATAGAAAAGATGCCGATTTGGATATTTCTAATCACATTAAAATTGCTTTTTTCAGCAGCAACGAAATGTTTTTGAAAGTTATTAAGACTTACGAAAATTACTTGAAAGAGCAAACCTTAACTGATGATATTTTAATCGCTTCTAACTCTGCGGAAGTCAAAAATTATTCAAATCACTTTGTCAATAAAATTGATGAAAGTGATTTAGAAATTGGCATTACTGTTGTCTAGAATAATCCCAAACTATCAACCGCTTTAGCGGTTTTGCTCCAGAATCCGCGTTTATATTTAAACTGCACCATATCTCCCAATCTTACTGAATTAACCACATCAGAATCATCAATTAAAACCCAAGAGGATTTTGGATCAATTTTATCTGACACCACTCCAGAGGTGATGATTCGGCGTTCAATTTCGCTTTTGCTGGTAATGGCATTTTGGGTTTCATATTTACCAATCACTTCAAATTTATCGCCAACTTTTATACCATCAGCACTGCCAACACTGATTTTGAAAATCACTTTATCTTTCAAAGCTCGTTTTTCTAGAATGAAACCTTTTTTAGCAAAGAAGTTTTTGATGTCAAAAGAAACATTATCAATCGCTTCTTTTCCGGCATTTCTTACCAAACCATCATCACGATTCAAACCCTCAGCCTTTTGTCCACCAAACTCAACTAAACCACCAATGGAAATATTATTATTGGTTTTAACTTCTTCACTTTTTGATTTTTTCCCAGCAAATTCAAGATTGGCAACCACTTGCATTGAAGGCAATTCATAAATTTTGATATTTCCAGAAACATCAGAGGTGTAAGTGAATTTTGGGGCAGTTTTAGTTAAAGTGCCATCTTTGTTAGGAATCACAAAACCACCGCTATATTTTTTGGTAAATCCAGCATTGCCAATCGTGCCTGAAATTGCATAATCCGCAACTTGCGGGCCTTTGTAGCTTCCGGTCTTATTCATCTCGGCAAGAACAATTTCTTGTTCTAATTTAGTAGCAATTTTTCTATCCACCAATTCTGCCAAACGATTTTCGGTTAAAACATTCTCCACTGAAACAGTGATTGATTTTCCCAGATCAGCTTGGTTAGCAATTTCATTTTTTCCTTCATCTAATTCAAAAACCACAACTTTTGGTGGCTTGCCATCAACCAAATCGATGCTTGGCATAAAATTTGTTTTAGGAAATTGTTGTGGCAAATAAGCATTAAAATTTGAGATTGTTGGTGTGCAAGAGCTGGCGGTTAGGGCAGCTAAAATGATGATGGTTTTTTTGTTGAACATAGGATTATTTATGAAATTTGGAAAAAGAAAAGTGGTTGATAAAGTTTGACCAATGAATTTTTGGTTTATATAAATTTTTGGATTTTGCCAAATGTAAAAACGGCAATTCTATAAAACGATAAGTTAAAGATGAAGTTAAAATTATTGCACAGCCCGCAATAACGCTCCAATGCTGGATTGGAGAAAATGATTTTGCAACTTCAAAACCAATGACGAATTTAAAAATTATAAACAAAACTATACCATGCAACAGATAAAGGCTGTAGCTGATTGTGCTTAAAAATTGCGAAGCGCGAGAGCTGAAGATTTTTAATAAAGGATTATCGGCGATGACGGCGATAAAAAATATGGAGATTAGCAACAAAGCCCATGGCTGAAAGGAAGATTGGAAATAATTCATTTCGAAAATAAGACAAATAATCGCAAATAAACCGAAGCCCAATTTTTTGAAGAATGCTAGATGAAAATTATGTTTCACAATAAACGCCGCCACAATTCCACCTACAAAACACAAAGAAAAAAAGTTGTGATCGTGCAAAATTGTGCTGATTGTGATCGCACCAATAATAACAAACCACATTCGCGAAACATTGAGACTCAGAAAAAAGGCGAAGAATGGTAAAGCAATATAAAATGAACGCTCCCAGCGCAATGTCCAAGTGACTCCAGCACCAATTAATCCGGTATCAACCCCATTTATATTCG
>CAMDOL010000101.1 GCA_945903615.1 Rickettsia typhi
ATAATAGTTCTACCGATCTATATGGGATTGATGTTCAAGGTCCAGCATTAGCCCCATTGTTATCGAATAAGAATGGTGTTCTTCTGTTATTAAGTCACGGCGCCAATAAATTTAATGGCTTTAATGCTACTGGAACAGCACAAAATGGAACCTCTGCTGTAACAGATGAAAATAATAATAGTTGCAATATATGCTCTACTTCAGGAACCACAAGTTTTGACAGAACATTTCTCACTAGCTCAGCAGATCCAAATTTTGATGATATCGTTTTATTTAAAACCAAAACTCAGCTAGTCAGAAATGCTGGTTTAGAGTTCATTATGTGCAGCTCAAACGAAGCTGCAACTGGCAGCGTTATCTGGTCAACTAATGGTAATTATGGCTGTGCTGTTTGCGCTCAAACCGATAACAATCGCAAGATTTGTGGCAAATATGGAATATGGAGTGCTAACAACTCTACAACATGCACAGCAAACACATCCGTTTGTTAGAGGGCGTGAGTGCAGATAGTAAAACAATACAAATTATAGCCACATCAAATAACCCACCAACAGCGCGAACGCTTTCTAAGATCACTGTTGGTGCATAAATATCAGTTTTATTTTTTTGACTACAGGGCACTTCTAGGGCACCTCTAGGGCACCTCTGGGGCACCTCTAAAAATTAGAATTTTTAGAGTTGCCCTATAGACTCAATTCATCTTCCAACAATTCTATCCACTGCCGCAACTGGCAACAAAATATAATATTTTCCTTTATAATTCATTTTTGCCGCTAAATTCTCAGCATTTTTTCCGCGACCAAAAAACACATCACCGCGCACCGCACCTTTAATTGCTGAACCAGTATCTTGAGCGACAACCAGTTTTTGATAAGGATTATTTGGTGTGTTAATATTGACCCAAAGCGGAAATCCTAAAGGCATAATTTCACTATCAACCGCCAAAGATCTTTCTGTCATTAATGGTGAGCCCCCAGATCCAAAAACATCATCGCTATTTGAAACTTTAAAAAAGATATATGATTGATTAACATTCATCACTTTTTTGGCATCGATAGGATTATTTTTTAACCAATTTTTAATCGAAAAATAAGCTGGGATTTCTGATCCAAGGATATTATTTTCAATAATATATTTTCCGATTGAAGAATATTGGTGATTATTTTTTCCAGCAAAACCTAAGCGAACAACTACACCATTTTCAAGAATAATTCTGCCACTACCTTGAACTTGCATAAAGAATAAATCGACTGGATTATCAACATAGAATAGTTCCAAATTCTTGTTCGCCAAAGCGCCGTTCTCAATTTCTTCTCTGGTAAAATCTAAATCGGCAAGATTGTTTGTCACCAAGGTTTTGGCCAAGGTTTTAGCCAAGGTTTTAGGATTTGCATAAACCGGATATTGATAAATTTCGGTCTTAACTTTGCTGCCTTTGAGCTCAGGAACATAATAGCCAGTGAACAAACCATAAATATTTCCACCTTGAGTTGAAACTTCAAAAGGCACAAACCAGTTCTCAAAAAAGTTGCGGGCTTGTTTGTTGTCCATTCCTTTAATTACTTCGGCTATATCACAAACATCATGAAAATCTGCCACAGCAATATTGCCGATTTGCCCGCCAATTTTTTTGTCTTCAGGCATTTTAGCAAATTGATGACAAGAATTTACTAAAGAAATTACTGCACGATTTTGTTGATCTTTTTTCCATCCCGGCAAATCTTCAAACCCCACTTGTTTTAATTTTAAATCACCTTTGCCTTTGATAATTAAGCTGGTGAAAGAGCAAGAGCTGCACAGAAAAATTAGAGTTATAATTGAGAGTTTTTTAATCATTGATTTGTGATATTAAAATTTTGAAAGCATTTTGCACGGTCAAAATCCTATTTTCTGAGCGACTACCAGAAAAATTAAATTTCTTTACGATCAATTTTTTATTCAAATTATTAAAACTAGAAATATAAACCAAACCAACCGGCTTATCATCCGACCCACCATCTGGTCCAGAAATTCCGGTTACAGCGATACTTAGATTAGCGGCAGAATTTTTTATTGCACCAATTGCCATTTCCTTTGCAACCTTTTCACTCACGGCTCCAAACTGTTTTAAAATTTCTGCATCAACGCCAAGATTCTGCTCTTTAGCTAAATTAGAATAAACCACAAAACCACGCTCAAAGATTTGTGATGAACCAGAGATTTCAGTGATTAAAGATGCGATAAGACCGCCAGTGCAAGACTCAGCGCTAGCAATTTTGATATTTGCTTTGACCGCCAAATCAAAAAGTTTTTGCGCCTGATTAAGCAATTTAGAGCTAAAATTCCCAAGGTTTTTCATTTGGCGATTATTGACTTATTAGCGGTTCTTAAATAGATTTTTCTTTCTGTCTAAAACTTACAAACATTCAATCAATAAATAAACTAAAAATTATGGATATTATTCCTTTCGATCAGCGCGACGGTTATATTTGGTATAACGGTGAATTTGTTAACTGGAAAGATGCCAAAGTTCATGTGCTTAATCACGGTTTGCATTATGCTTCTTGCGTATTTGAAGGCGAAAGAATTTATGGTGGCAAGATTTTTAAATGCACTGATCACTCAAGCAGATTGCACAGCTCCGCTGAAATGCTTGGTTTTGCAGTGCCCTATTCAGTTGACCAATTAGACTCTGCTAAAAAAGAAACTGCTAAAAAACAAAATATTGTTGATGGCTATATGCGTTGTTTTGCGTGGAGAGGTTCTGAAAAAATGGCGATCTCAGCACAAGGAAATAAAATTCATACTGCAATTGCTTGTTGGCCTTGGCCTCCATATTATTCTGATGAGGCAAGAAAAGCTGGCTTAAAACTGAGCTTCGCCAGATACAAACGCCCTTCCCCAGAAAGTGCACCAACCGCATCAAAAGCTGCTGGTCTTTATATGATTTGCACTATCAGCAAACATGAAGCTGAAAACGCTGGCTATAACGATGCATTGATGATGGATTATCGCGGCTATTTGGCTGAAGCAACTGGGGCTAATTTATTTTTAGTAATGAAAAATGGCGAACTTCACACACCAACGCCAGATTGTTTTTTAAATGGCTTAACCAGACAAACTGTTATTGATTTAGCTAGAGAAATGGGAATTACCGTCGTTGAAAGACACATTAAACCAGAAGAATTAGCTAATGCTCAAGATGCATTTTTAACTGGCAGCGCTGCTGAATTAACTAGAATTGGCTCAGTTGCTGATAAATATTTTTATCCAGAGGCAAGCAAAATGACTTTAGATTTAATGCAAGCTTATCACGATTTAGTTCGAAAATAATGGCAAAATAATGAAAAATTTTAGGCACCACAAAAAAATTTCTTTTCTTTTTTTAATTACTTTTCTATCCAGCTTTGTTTATTGGGTTTTAACCACAACCCAAAACCAAAATCCAATACCAAACCAATCACAAATCCCTAATGATTCTGAGTCACAAATAATCTATGGAACCGCAAGAGTAATTGACGGAGACACCATTGAAATCAATCACAACCGTATTCGCTTAATCGGAATTGATGCACCAGAATCTAAACAAAAATGTTTGGATAAAAATTATTTTGAATATTTATGCGGCGAAGTTTCAACCGCTTTTCTCAAAAAACTAATCGACGATCAAACTGTTGAATGCAGCTCTGGTGGCAAAGATATTTATCAGCGTTATTTAGGCAATTGCAAACTCGGCAAAATTAATATCAATTATGAGATGGTAAAAAATGGAATGGCAATTATTTATAATTTAAAAGATGCCGATGATGAGTTAAAAAATTTGGAAAGCACTGCGCAAAATAAAAAATTAGGAATTTGGCAAGGTGCGTTTGAAGAACCTAAATCTTATCGCAAAAAGAATCGCCACAAACAATATCACAAAGATTAATTATCCATATCAAATACCCTCACCTTCTGCTCAAGATAATCATATATCTCTAGACGAGTATTGCTAAATAAGTAATCGACCACCCTCACCTCAGCGCTGCGATCTTCCTCTTTATCCCAATCATAAAACTTAATCGTTTCACCTTCACGAACCAAATTCCCTGAACTAATTTCAATCTTCGACCCGCCAGAGCGATCATATCCAGTCCAAGCAAAACAATTTTCAATGCCAAACAAAACCGTGAACGAAATCAAATACGCTAAAATTAAAATAATCTTTTTCGGAAAATTGGTTGACATTTTGGTGATTTGTTAATTAAATACTCGCTTCTTTTCAATTCTGTTTAATCCTTTTAAACAATCATTCGGGGCATAGCGCAGCCTGGCTAGCGCATCTGGTTTGGGACCAGAGGGTCGGGAGTTCGAATCTCTCTGCCCCGACCATCTTTTTTAAGGCTTCACTCCATTTTCAATAAACTAGATTATTTTTCATTGTCACATCTAAAATAATGTTATTTATCAAATCAATTGCGGACTACTGCTTCATATTAATATCCAAACTCTTACTTATTATCTCCTTTACCATTCCAAACATCATTGCCGAAAAATCCTGTTTAAATTCTTTGTTGTCTGAATAGAGTTTATAGAGATCAAAATTTGTGGTGATATGTTTTAGTAACTCTTTTCCAACAACTTCATCACTGGTTATTCTGGCATTTTGGTCATCTGTTGAATATTTAATTGAATTAATTAACTCTTGATTTTGCGCAACATCTTTTGCAACGCTTTGTGCCATTTGTCTCACCTTATCCATATCTCCAAACTGCATCCCATAACGATCATTAAAAGTCTGCAAAATATTTGAAAGCCTATCTCTTTCTGGATCATTTGTTACACCTCTCATATCGGTTGGGATTGGCTTTAAATCATCGCCCTGCTCCATTGCAATATTGGTTGTTGCCT
>CAMDOL010000102.1 GCA_945903615.1 Rickettsia typhi
TGTCCGCTTAGCCAAACACTAAAACTCTTAAAACCCTTATCAACAAATGGTTCAACAGGTATCAGAAATTTTTTCGATATAATTTGCTGTTTTTAGAGGTGCCTTTTAATTACCGTCGGTTTTAACCGACGGTTAAGAGATTAAGAAAAACTGGGCTTTAGCCTGACATCAGAAGTATTGGGCTAAAGCCCTTATTTTAGTTAGTTCTATCCGTCGGTTAAAACCGACGGTAATTAAAAGCAGGAAAAAAGTTAACCAGACAGTAATGGGGGGGGTTAGAAATATAAAATAAAAAAATAAATTTATTTTCTAACTGATAGATTTTTAACCCCTCCCCAAACGACCTTGTCGTTTGACCCTCCCTTAAAGCGGGAGGGCCTCAAGGGGGTGATAACACCGAGTTTTGCCGAGTTTTTTTTATATTATCAACCCATTAATAAAACAACCCGTAATAATTGTTTAAAGTTTTATTAATAAAAAATTGACCTTATAACTTTTTTATTATCTGCCCAAAAAGCTGAGCTGGCAATGTTCCGCCAGTAATTTTGTTAGTTGGCTTGTTATCATCATTGCCAATCCAAACTCCCAGAACATATTTATCATCAAAACCAATAAACCAAGCATCGCGATAATTTTGGCTGGTACCAGTTTTTCCATAAATATTTTTTGCTACATTAGCAGCTTTGCCTGTGCCACTTTCCACAACTTCTCTGAGCATTTCTTTCATCGCTTCCACATCTTTTTCTTCAATAATTCGATAAGGTTCATTGGTGTGTTTTTGGTACAAAACTTTTCCCCCTTTATTTTCACTGGCACCAGAAATTTTTTCCACTGCGTAAGGCATAATTGCCAAACCATTGCTGGCAATTGCTCCATAGCTATTGACCAATTCCAACAAACTAACTTGCGCCGTGCCCAGTGCCAATGTTGCATCTTGATTATCTACCTCAGAAACAATTCCCATTTTTAAAGCATTTTTGATAATTAATTTTTTATCTAGCTTGGCGGTAAGCTGCACCGCAACTGAGTTCAAAGACTTTGCAAAAGCTTGTTTTAAAGTGACTTGCCCATAATATTTTTTTTCATAATTTTCTGGCGACCATCCACCAAGGCTAACTTTTTTATCCTCCATTTTATCGTCAGGTTTAAAACCATTTTGTATTGCCGTTAAATAGACAAAAAGTTTGAAAGCTGAACCAGCTTGACGCTTGGCATATATAGCACGATTGAATTGACTTTTTTGATAATCTTTGCCACCCGTCATCGCCAAAATTGCCCCATCTTGACCCATCAAAATTATCGCCACTTCACTTTTATCTAGTTTTTTATCATTATTTTTAACAAAGTCATTGGCTTCATTTTCAACAATTTTTTGTAATTTTTCATCTAAGGTTGTGACAATTGAGAAGCGATTTTTATTGGCTTGATCGGGATTGGAAATGTAATCAGGAAATTGACTGGCGATGTAATCAGAAAAATAAAGTCTTTGCAATTTATCGTCCTTATAAACAATTGGTTTTTTGATTTCGTCAATATTATTTTCATTCAAATAGCCAGCATCAACCATATTCTCCAATACTTGGGTGGCGCGTTTTTCGGCTAATCGATGATTATTATTGGGTGATAATTTTGAAGGAGCTTTAAGCAAACCAGCCAACATTGCCGATTCATTCAAATTCAATTTTGAAACCACCTTGCTAAAATAATATCTAGAAGCGCTGGCAATTCCATAATTGCCCGAGCCAAAGTAGGCGCGGTTTAAATAGAGAGTCAGAATTTGTTCTTTGTTAAAATTTTGTTCCAATTGCCAAGCCAACATCAGCTCTTGAACTTTTCTTTTAATAGTTCGGTCTGGTTTTAAAAACATCATTTTTGCCAACTGCTGTGTTATCGTGCTACCGCCCTGAACTATTTTATCAGCGCGATAATTTACATATGCCGCGCGCATAATTCCAAAAAAATCAAAACCACCATGGGTAAAAAATTTGCGATCTTCAGTTGCCACAACCGCGTCAATCAAGTGTCCAGGAATTTGATTAAAAGTTATTTGATTGGCGTATAAATCTCCCAGAGTAGTAATTTTATTGCCATTTGAATAACAAACTTCAATCACCTGTTTGGTGTTGGCAGTTTCCATATCTTCAAGATTTGGCAAATCGTGGTAATAATAAAAAATTACCCCCGCGAGCAAAACCCCGCCCCAAATGGCAGCAATGATTGCATACTTGCAAAGAAAACCCAGAAACCGTAGAATTTTTAAATAGTTATTAATTGTTAATCATAAATTTGATGAAAAATTATATAAGCATTAATGGAAAAATTCTTCCAGAAGAAAAAGCGACAATATCAATAAAAGATCGCGGCTTTCGTTTTGGTGATGGCGTGTTTGAAACTTGCTTGATTAGAGATGGAAAAGTTTATAATTGGCTGGCTCACAAAGCAAGGTTGGAAGCTGGTTTGAAGGCGATTAAAATAATCCCAACTCTCCACAATCCCAGCGCAGGCTGGCATCTCATTATGTTGGACGAGATCCAAACTTTCGCTGGGATGATAAACAAATTAATCAAAAAAAATAAAATCCAAAACGGCTACTTGCGAATCTCAATCAGCCGTGGCGTTGGCAGCATTGGCTATTTGCCACAAAAAAATATTCAACCAACTTTAGTGATTGAAACATTGCCATCAAACCCAAAGCCAAAATCTCCAATCAAACTTTTTATCAGCAAAATTCAAAAACCATCACTCAAATCTTTGCCAACAAATTATAAATTAATGCAAGGCTTAAACTCAACTCTGGTAAAGCTTGAAGCAGTAGACAACAATTGTTTTGATGGGATAGTTTTGAACGATAAAAACCAAATTTGCGAAACTTCTTCCGCTAATATTTTTTGGATTAAAGATAATATTTTATACACGCCCCATCCAGATTGCGGATGTTTGCTTGGAACAATTAGGGGAAAAGTTTTAGAATTCTCGCCAATTAAAATAAGATTAGTCAAAACAAAAATTGCTGATTTATTAAATGCCGACGAAGCCTTTATTACCAACATTGCAATTGGCGTTTTAGCAATTGATCAAATTGAAAATAAAAAATTTACAGTCAAAAAATATAGCAAAATTTTTTCTGATTTTCTAAATCAAAACATTAAAAAATATGTCCAAGACGAAGCAAATTAATTGGATAAATCCACTCGATTTAGCGCATCAAATTTCAATTTCTGATTATAAAGAAAATTGGGTTTTTTTATATTCGGGACTAAACAAGCAAATCAAAAATTCTAAATCTTATCTTTGCCTTTACCCACAAAAAGAAATTGTTGCTGATGATTTTTGTGAGTTAGAAAAAAACCTTACAAGCCAATATTTTGGATATTTGGCTTACGATTTAAAAAACCAGTTGGAAAATTTAAATGATGGTGAAAAATCATTTATAGATTTGCCGAATTTGTGGGTAATAAATTTTGGATTGGTAATAGAGTTTGATCATGATAAAAAAATAACTTCCGTTATTACAAGGAGCGGCTTTAGACACGATGCGGCAATCCAAAAAATCATCAACAGCGATACTGGATTGCCGCACCACATAAAGCGGCTCGCAATGACAATAAATTCCAACTTCACCAAATCTGAATATCTAAAAAAAGTAAAAACCATTCAAACCAAAATTGAAAACGGTGAGATTTATCAGGCAAATTTAACTCGCAAATTTTTTGGTGAGTTTCAAAACAAACCAAAAAATCCATTCGAAATTTTTCTCAAACTAAACTATGAGAGCCCAGCAAATTATAGCTCGTTTTTAAAGCTAAGTGAAAATTATATCATTTCTTCTAGCCCAGAATTATTTCTAAAAATCGATGAACAAGACAAAGTTTTATCTAGCCCAATCAAAGGCACGGCAAAAAAATTTAAAGATAAAAAATTAGACCAAGAATCACAAAAAAATTTACAAAGCAGCTCAAAAGAACAGACTGAAAATTTAATGATTGTCGATTTAGTTAGAAACGATTTATCAAAATATTGCCTTCCAAATTCAGTGCGCGCAGAAAATATTTTTAAAATTTCCAGCTACAAAACTTTGCATCATCTTTCTTCTGATATTTACGGAATTAAAAACCCCAATTCTAGCAATTTAGATATCGTCAAATCCTGTTTTCCTGCTGGCTCAATGACGGGCGTTCCAAAAATTAAAGCGATGGAAATTTGTCAGCAATTAGAAAAACAAAATCGTGGAGTTTATAGTGGAGCTATTGGATTTATCGGTGCAAAAACCTGCGAATTATCAGTGGTGATTCGCACTTTAATTATTAGAGAAAATAAATTTGAATTTCAAGTTGGGGGCGCCATCACTTTTGATTCCAATTCAAAAAAAGAATGGCAAGAAACTATTAATAAAGCGAAAGGCATTGCCAAAACTTTAGGAATAAAATTGCAAGATTTAAAAAAAATATAAACCTAGGCTCTATTGAGATTTCATTTCAACAATTATAAAGATAAAACAAAATGAAGATACGATAAGAACCTGCTGGCATATTTATCAAATCTGACAAATAATTGTTGATAGTGTTTTAATTAGCTAACAGTGTCTAAACATACATTCAATTTTATGCCTTTCTTTGCATAAATTTGATACACTCTTAAACAATTTTATGAATTTTCTTGCAAATAAAATTAGCCGCAAATAAAAATATAGAAAAATATTTAACAATCACTTAACGATTCAATTTATGACCCAAAACTCCAAAAAAGACTTTTTTTTGCGCTCATTTTTGTTTATTAAAAATAGAATCACCAAACCCCTATCATTCACCAAACCCCTATCATTCATAAAA